>CAYYOY010000008.1:0-15567 GCA_964473265.1 uncultured Oscillospiraceae bacterium | reverse complement strand
TTCTTTATAAAATATTCAAAGATATCTGTGTGTATTTTGCTGCAGACGGCAAAAGGGCACAAACCGGGGAAAAGGCTATGGGCGGCCTGTTGCCGCCCTGCCGCTTTATCGAGGTTAGAGGGGTTGTGTTATTCCTCCAAAGGCAGGGGAACGGGGTCGGGCATGGGTTTGCCTTCGCGCAGCAGCTTTACATCCCGCTTGTGCAGCATAGAAAAAGTGCCGTCGGGGTGCTTATCTAAATGCACTTTCAACATGCCGGTAAGCAGGTTTACCTCTACCACATAGCCCTTGCCCTCGTTGGTGGAAACAATAGAGCCCACCTTGGGGGTGGTGCGCAGTAGGTCTTCGTAGGCTTCTTGCTCGTACTTTAGGCAGCACATAAGGCGGCCGCAGGTGCCGGAAATTTTGCCCGGGTTAAGCGAAAGGCCCTGTTCTTTCGCCATTTTAATGGAAACCGGCTGAAATTCGCCCAGGAAGGTGGAACAGCAAAAGGGGTTGCCGCAAATGCCCAGGCCACCCAGCATTTTGGCTTCGTCGCGCACGCCTATCTGCCGCAGCTCTATGCGGGTGCGGAAAACCGAGGCAAGGTCCTTTACCAGCTCGCGGAAGTCTACCCGGCCGTCGGCTGTAAAGTAGAACAAAATCTTGTTGTTCTGGAAGGTATATTCCACATTTACCAGCTTCATATCCAGCTTGTGCTCGGCTATCTTTTTTAAGCATACGTCAAAGGCGGCCTTTTCCTTGGCAGCGTTTTGGGCTACCACCTCGAGGTCTTCGGGGGTGGCCACCCGCATTACCTTTTTCAGGGGTTTTACAATGCGGTCTTCTTCCACTATATGGTTGCCACGGGCTACCTCGCCACATTCAACGCCCCGGGCGGTTTCTACAATAACATAGCTGCCTTTAGAAATTTGCTGGCCGTCTGGGTCGAAGGTGTAGACCTTGCCCACATTTTTAAAGCGTACGCCAATTACTTCCGCCATGGAATTTCCTCCCAAATTGTGTTGAGCTGCGCCATGCCTGCAGGCGCGGTGCAAATGGCCGCCGAAAGCAGGCCAAGCGAAACATTTTGCCGGGCACAGCCGGCAGCCCAGGCCAGCCTGCGGGCAAGCTCGGCGGCTTGTCCCGGCGGGGCTGAGCCCGCCCCCTGGGGACGGTAGGCCGCCACTGCCTGGCTGGTAAGCACCAGGCCGGTTTGTTCCAGCAGGGTAAGGTAGCCCTCGCGGTTTTTTTCCAGCGGGGTAAGCTGCACCAGTGCTTCGTAGCTCTGGCCCCGCAGCAAATGCCCGGCCAGTGCCTGGGCCTGCTCGGGCAGCTCTGCCATGGGCGGCTGCAGCGCCAGTGCCGTCATGCGCGAGCGCAGGGTGGGCAACAGCGCCTGGCTACCCTGGTAGGTAAGCACAAAGTGCACGGCCGGCGGGGGTTCTTCCAAAATTTTTAGCAGGGCGTTTTGTGCCGGCAGCGTAAGCCCTTGTGCGTTTTGGATGACAAATACCCGTGCCTCGGCCTGGTTGGGCCGTAGCTGGGCACTGGTGCGCAGCTGGCGCACCGCCTCGACAGAAATACTTTCTTTGCCCTCGGCAGGGGCAAGCAGGGTAATATCGGGGTGGCTGCCGGCCAGCGCCAGGCGGCAATGGGGGCATTGCCCACAGGGGCGCCGGGCAGGCTGCGCCTGGCAGACCAGCGCCTGCGCCAGCCGTAGGGCCAGCTGGGTTTTGCCGCTGCCGGCGGGGCCTTCCAGCCCTATGGCATGGGGTAGCCGCCCGCGGGCTATGCCTTGTGCAAGTGTTTGCCAAATATGGCCGTTGCGGGTGGGAACTTCCGGCATGTGCTTTTCCATTGCAGGTTAAACCTTTTCAAAGCGGTCTACATTCAGTACAAAAATTGTGCCGCCCCCCACGCTTACTTCCATGGGGAAGGAGGTATAAACCCCCGCGCCATAGGAAGCCGACGAGGGCATCATGCGGGTGCGCCGCTTGGAATTTTCTGAAATAATAGAAATTACCGCATCTACCTTATCGTCCTCGGTGCCGATGAGCAGCGTGGTATTGCCGGACATTAAAAACCCACCGGTGGTGGCCAGGCGGGTAACGCCAAAGCCCTGCTCGCTTAGTTTGCCCGAAACTTTAGAGCTGTCGTCGTTGGAAACGATGGCCATAACAAGCTTCATACACAAAACCCTCCTTTACTTGGAAGTGCAGTGCGGTGTTGAACCTGATGTAAACAGTATATCACAAATGTGGGGCAGAAGAAATGAATGCAATTGGTTGGCCGCAAGCTATAGTCACTTAAAAATTACTGAAAGGCAGTTTTATAAGTTAATGCACTATATATTCAGCTTTGACAACCATTGCCTTGTTTAACTGCGCATTGTACTTTAGCACCGTTTGCATATTGCCAACTGCAGTGCTTTCGGCCTGCGTTGTGTGCTCTATATGTGGCTCGCCGGCAAGAATTTCGCTAATGCCGTCTTGGTCAACATCCTGCAGCAGCAGGGTTAAAAACCTGGGGCCGGGCGCGGGCTTTGCGTTGGCGGCAACCCTGCCTTGCCGGGTAAATGCCGCTGCATTGTGCGGCGCTGCAACTGTGGTTTGATACCCGGTGTGGGCATTTTCAACCTGGTAAGCCCAACCATCTTGATAGGTAATTTGGAAGCCGGTATCAATATCCTCATTTTCCAGCAGCTTTACAAAGCTTGTGTTGTAGCGGTATAGCTGGTACTGCATGGTCGTCCAGGCGCCGTTGAAGATATAAGAGAGCAGAATTTCGTCAAAGCCGTCGCCGTCAATATCTCCCAGAGAAAAGTCGTAAAGTGCGGCCCCCTCGCCAAAGCAAATGCAATCGAGCGTGGTGCCGGTATCCAGCAACAGCACCGGGAAGGAAGCTGCGGCTTGAACGTCAAATAACAGGAATTTTGTTTGTGGGCTTTGCGGCAAAGCCCCCTCGAGCTGCTTTACAAATTGTATGTTTTGCAGCCGGCTTGCGGTGCCTTGCCCAGTGAATATTGTTGCATCCAAACCGCTTTCGTTTAAGAGCCACTGTTTGTATGTAGCGTGGATATCTTCTTGTGCAGTGGCTGGCAGCGTGGCGGAAGCTTGCACCGGGGGTGTGGGTTGTGTATGGCCCGGCGCTTGCACACACGCGGATAACACCGCCATGGCGCATGCACACAAAATGGAGCATGCTATTGGTTTGTACATTTTTATGCCTCTTGGCTTGTTTATAATCCGGCTTGCCGGGCTGCACAGCAAAGCTGCTACAGCATGTTTATTATATCACATCTATTGCCGTAATGCCATAGGCCTGCAGCAGGGCCGCCGTACCGGGGGAAACTACCTCGCCCGGCAGCAGCAGCGGGATGCCCGGCGGGCAGGTGGCCACCACCTGCGCACAGGTATAGCCGGCTGCCTGCGCCACGGGTAGCTGCCTGCGGGGGGCCAGCAGCGCCTCGCGCAGGGGCAGGCGGCGGGCGGGTGCTGTGCCCGGCATGGGTGGCAGGGGGGGCAGGGCCTGCTGCGTGGGGGTAAAGCCCTGCAGCATGTTGCGCAGGCGGGCAAGGTCCTGCGGGGTGTTAAAGGGGCTGGCCATGAGCACGCAAATACCGCCATGGGCATATTCGGGTTCCAGCCCGCTTTGGCGCAGGTAGGCGTTGAAGGCCTGGTCGCTCCAGCCGGCACGGCCATAGCATAGGCAAAGGCGCAGGGGCTCGGTATCCAGCGCCGGCAGGCCTTGGCGCTCGGCAAGGGTTTTAAGCTCGGCCAGCTGTTCGGCCAGTTGGCGCATGCGTGGCCCAAGCTCGCCCTGCAGCCGGGCCAGTGCGGCATCGGCAGAGGCCAAAATAAGGTAGCTGGGGCTGGTGGAGCCAAAGAGCGCCATGGCCTGGCGGGCAAAGGGCAAATATTCCTGCCGGGCCAGGTGCAGCACCGCCCCGCCGGTGAGCACCGGCAGGCTTTTGTGCAGGCTGTCGGCTGTCATATCGGCCCCCTGCTGCAGGGGGTGGCAGCCGAAAAACTGCAGGTGCGCCCCGTGGGCGTTATCTACCAGCAGGGGCAGGCCTCGGCTGCGGCAGAGGGCGACAATGGGGGCAATATGGGTAATTCTGCCGAAATAATCGGGGCTGGTGATATAAACGGCGCAGGCTTGGGGGGTAGCATCCAGCACTTTGGCAATTTGTTCGGGTGTGGCGGGCAGGGGCAGGCCGGAAGCATCGGCCTGCGGCCACACCCAGGCGGGTTCCAGCCCCAGAAGCCCCATGGCCCGCACGGCGGAGGCATGGTTCATGCGCGGGGCCACCACACGGCTACCCGGCTTGGCAACCAGCGCCAGCATAGCCTGTATGCACAGGGTAGCACCACCCGCGCTTAAAAAGCTGCCCCGGCTGCCGTAGTGGGCGGCATAGCCCTGCTCGCAGCGCAAAATGGCTTCGCTGGCCTGGTAAAGGCTATCGGCCCCGGCTACCTCGGTAATATCCATTTGGGCAGAAAGCCATTCCAGCCCCCTGCCCTTGTGCCCCGGCATATGGAAGGGCGAAAGCCCTTTTGCCAGATATGCCTGCACAGCCTGGAAAATACCTGCGGACATGGGTAGTGCTCCTTTCAAAACTTTTAGGGTTTGGGCTGCCCACTGCCGGTTTGCAGCGCCGCAAGGTTGCGCAACAGCACCTCTTGCCCCCGCCAGCCGCAGGCATGGCTTTGCAGCACCGGCAGGGTTTGAGGGGTAAGGCTGGGGATGATATCTTCATAAAAGCCGGCCAGTGGGGTGAGTGCGTGGGTGTTTTGGGGGCAGGCTTCCAGGCAGTGGTCGCAGCCCCAGGCAAAGCCGCCGGCCTGCAGCGCCTGCGCCGCTTGGGGGCTTAGCTCGCCCTTTTGCTGCGAAATGAACGAAAGGCATTTTTCCCGCACAAAGCCCGTGGGGCTTAAAGCCCCGGTAGGGCAGGCAGCACGGCAGGCACCGCAGCCGCTGCACTGGGTGCTAAGCGGTTGTGGCGGCGGGGGCTGTGGCAGGCTGCAAAACAGCTCGCCTATAAACACATGTGTGCCATAGCGCGGAGAAATAAGCAAATTGTGCCAGCCCACCACCCCCAGGCCACAGGCGGCGGCCGCCTCTACCTCGTAAATGGGGGAATTATCTACAAAGGGGGTAAAGTTTTCCCCCGGGAAGGCTTGGCGCAGCCCTGTGGCCAGCTCTTGCAGCAGGGCGAGGCCGAGGGTGTGGTAATCGGCCAAGGCGGCAAAGCGGGCCAAGTTGCGCCCCGGCAGCGGCCCGGTGTAGTAGGGCAGCAGCACCACAAGGGCCGAAAGGCTGCCCTCGGGCAGCTTGTGGGCTGCGCGCGGGCGCAGGCGGCAGTGTTCCAGCGGCAGGCCGGAAAGTTCTGCCAGCCCCAGGGGGGCGGCCAGTGCTTTGGCGGCGGCCAGCAATTGGTTGTGCGGCACCATGGCGTTCCTCCTCTGCCCGGCGGGCATTTTTATTAGTATAGCATACCAAGCTGCAATAGGCCAGCAGCAGGCGGCAAACAGCGGTGGGGCAACGGCTTTGCTGTGGGGGCTGTGCGGGCGCTGCGGTAGACGCAAAGGGCGATAAGCAGCTTCCAAATACTACCTATTAATTGTGAACTTTCGCCCACCGCAGTTGACATCCCCCACCCATCTGCTTATAATAAAACCACCGAACGGCTTGTATTTTGTAAATTTACGCAGGCAGGTGAAATGTTTGAAGCGCTTTCTTGTTGTTTTTTGTATGCTGTTGGCAGTGCTTGCCGCCGGCTGCGAACGCTATAACATGCGCCCCATTACCGGCGGCGAGGCGGTTGGCATCATAGTGGTGCAAAACGACCCCCAAGGCGCGTTGGACGAAATTTACGCCCAAGTGGAAATTCTAGGCATGGCGCCTGTTACCTGGGAGGTTCTGGAGGAACGCTTCTTCCTGAACACCGAGCCCATTTCGCGCCTTTGGGGCAACTTTGCCGACGGCCGCTTTGGCGTGGCCGACGTTTATATTCTGGAACCCATGCCCGGCGAGCAGGATGCCTGCCGCCGCCTGCTGGAGGACCTTAAACTGGCTCGGATTGTAGAATTTCGCAATTACGACGTTTTTAATTCGCTTCGCATTGCCGAGGAAGGCGTTATTGTGGAGCAGGGTGGGTATCTAATACTTATTATGCTGGAAAACCCAGAAGCTGCACAGGAAATTTTGGCCCAGTATATCTAACACAGGACGACAATTTCTAAAAATAGCATCATTTGTAAAAGCCTGTCTAAAAAAGCATTTGCTTGCAGGCTTTTCTTGTGTTATAATCATTGCCAAACAAGCACTACTTGGGGGTAGGCTTAGAAAAAAACAAAGGAGAGGGACTATGGAACCGATTCAAGTTGGCTTTTTATCTATTGTGCCGCCGCTTATTGCCATTGGGTTGGCACTCATTACCAAAGAAGTAATTTCTTCGCTGGTAATTGGCATTTTTTCGGGCACGCTTATCTATTCCTTTTATACACAATCGGGTGTGGTTGCCGCGCTGGGAAACGTGTTCAACCTCATGAGCGAAAATTTTTCCGTTACCATGATCATCTTCCTGGCACTGCTGGGGGCATTGGTAGCGGTTATTACCATGGCCGGCGGCTCGCGGGCCTATGGTGAATGGGCATCTTCTAAAATTAACAACCGTACCGGGGCGCAGCTTGCAACCTCGGCGCTGGGCTGTATCATTTTTATTGACGATTATTTTAACTGTCTTACGGTAGGCACCGTAATGAAGCCTGTAACCGACAAGCACAACATTTCGCGCGCCAAACTGGCTTACTTAATTGATGCTACCGCAGCGCCGGTGTGTATTATCGCCCCCATTTCTTCGTGGGCGGCTTCGGTTATCTCGTACTTAGCCGATACAGGGCTGGACGGCATGGGCACCTTTGTGGCGACCATTCCCTACAACCTGTACGCGGTGCTTACCATTGTTATGATTATTGTGCTTTCGGTAACCAACCTGGAATTTGGCCCCATGCAACGCTTTGAACGCAACGCCATTGAAAAGGGCGACCTGCATTCCGGCCGTGGCGAGGTGCTTACCGACGAGCTTGCCAACGCGCAAATTTCAAACAAGGGCAAGGTTATGGACCTAATTGTGCCCATTCTTTCGCTTATCGTTTTCTCGGTGCTGGCCATGCTTTACACCGGCGGCTACTTTGAGGGCGGCATGACCCTTTTTGAAGCCTTCGGTGATACCGACGCAAACCTGGCGCTGGCCATGGGTGGCTTTGGCGCAATTGTTGTGGCTTTCATTTTCTTCCTGAGCCGCAAGGTGCTCAGCTTTAAAGAATTTATGTCGGGCATTACCATTGGCATTAAGTCTATGGTGCCGGCCTTCATTATTCTTACCCTGGCCTGGACAATTAAGGGCGTTTGCTCTTCGCTTTCGGCTGCCGAATATGTATCTGCACTGGTTGGAAACACCCTGTATGTAGGCCTCATTCCCGCCATTGTGTTTGTGGTTGCAGCTTTCCTTTCTTTCTCCACCGGCACAAGCTGGGGCACCTTTGGCATACTCATTCCTATCATCGCTATGGTTTGTCAAACCGTTGCACCCCACCTTACGGTGGTTTCGCTGGCGGCTACGCTGGCTGGCTCGGTGTATGGCGACCATTGTTCCCCTATTTCCGATACCACCATTCTTTCTTCCACAGGCGCCGGCTGCGACCACATTGACCATGTTTCCAGCCAGCTACCCTATGCCAGCCTGGTGGCAGTGTGTTGCTTTGTCGGCTATCTGGTAGCCGGCCTTACCGGCAGCCTGCTGCTCACTCTTGGTGTTTCGCTCTTGCTGCTTTTGGGCTCGCTCTTCTTGCTGCATAAAAGAAGTGTTCGCGTCCCCCAAAAGGTGTAGTTTATCTGCATGCATTTGCAAAACAAGGCTAAGGGTAATGCCCTTAGCCTTGTTTTTTAATACAACATAAAAACGTACAAAATAAAAAAGTATTTGAAATCTCGTCCTTTTCATATATAATATGAATACGGCGAAACAGGAGGCAACCACAATGCAAATTTATAATCGTATCGACCAGCTGGTGGGCAACACCCCGCTGCTGGCACTTTCGCCATTTGCCACCGAGTGGCAACCCGAAACCAAACTGCTGGCCAAGCTGGAAAGCTTTAACCCCGCCGGCAGCGTAAAAGACAGAATTGCCCTGAACATGCTAAATGCCGCAGAAGCCCAGGGCTTGCTGCAGCCGGGCGGCGTTATTATCGAGCCCACCAGCGGCAATACCGGCATTGGCCTGGCAGCCATTGCGGCGGCACGGGGCTACAAGCTTATTTTAACCATGCCCGAAACCATGAGCGTGGAACGCCGCACTCTGTTGGCGGCCTACGGCGCACAGCTGGTGCTTACCCCGGGCAGCGCAGGAATGTCGGGTGCCATTGCCAAGGCCAAAGAGCTTACGGCGCAAACCCCCGGCGCTTTTATGCCCAGCCAGTTTGATAACCCCGCCAACCCCGCCGCCCACCTGCAAACCACCGGGCCGGAAATTTGGCGCGATACCCAAGGCCAGGTAGATATTTTTATTGCCGGTGTGGGCACCGGCGGCACGCTTAGCGGTGTGGGCGCTTACCTTAAGGAACAAAAGCCCTCGGTGCGTGTAGTGGCGGTAGAGCCCGCCGCTTCTCCGGTGCTTTCGGGCGGTGCGGCAGGGCCGCATAAAATTCAGGGCATTGGCGCAGGCTTTGTGCCGGCCAACCTGAACACCGCCATTTACGACGAAATACTGCCTGTAACCAACGAGGACGCCTACGCTACCATGCGTCTGCTGGCAACCACACAAGGGCTGCTGGTGGGTGTTTCCAGCGGGGCGGCGGCCTGGGCGGCCGCACAACTGGCCGTACGGCCCGAAAACGCAGGCAAAACACTGGTGGTACTGCTGCCCGATACGGGCGAACGGTATCTTTCCCTTTTAACGCAAGAGTAATGTAAAGCTTGGTGAGGGTGAATGGAACAAACAGAGGTTATTCTAGAGCTGCAGGGCATACGCAAAGGCTTTGGCGAGGTTGAGGTGCTAGAGGAAGTAAACCTTATGGTGCACCGAGGGGAGTTTATTACCATTCTTGGGCCTTCGGGCTGCGGTAAAACTACCCTGCTGCGCATTATAGCCGGGCTGGAAAGCCCCGACGCAGGCAAAGTGCTGCTGGCCGGGCAGGATGTTACCCAGGCCGAGCCCAACCTGCGGGATGTAAACACGGTGTTTCAAAGCTATGCCCTCTTCCCCCACATGAACGTGTTTGGCAACATTGCCTACAGCCTGAAGCTTAAGCGGGTGAAGAAGGAAGAAATACGCCGCCGGGTGGAAGAAATGCTTGCCCTGGTGCAGCTGGAAGGTTTTGAAAACCGAATGCCCGGCGAGCTGAGCGGCGGCCAGCGCCAGCGGGTGGCCATTGCCCGGGCGGTCATCAACCGGCCCAGCGTGCTGCTGCTGGATGAACCTTTGGGCGCGCTGGACCTACAGCTGCGCCGCCAAATGCAGGTGGAGCTCAAACGCCTGCAAAAGCGCCTGGGCATTACCTTTATTTATATTACCCACGACCAAGAAGAAGCCATTAATATGTCTGACCGCATTGTTGTAATGAACAACGGCCGGCCGGAACAAATTGGCACCCCCGGTGAGATTTACGATACCCCCAAAACCAGCTTTGTGGCCGGCTTTATTGGCACGGCGAACCTGCTGGAAGGCTTTGTAGAAAGCCTGCAGAATGGCATTGCCGACATTGCCCTGCCGGGCGGCAGCCATGTGCAGGCAGCCGGGCAGGCGGGCCTGCACACCGGGCAGTGCGTAACGCTGTGTATTCGCAGTGAAAACCTGCTGGTGGCCACACAGCCACCCCCGGGCTTTTCGTTGCAGGCCAAGGTGCTGGAGCACAACTATGCCGGTGGCCTGCTGCACCTGGTGCTGGCGCTGCCGGGCGGCGAAGAGCTGGTGGCCACCCGCCACGGCCTTTCTTCCGGCATTGAAATGGGCCGAGAGGTTTTTGTGGGCTGGCAGCCCAGCCAAGCTGTGCTGGTAGACCTGGATGTCCAAAAAGAAGTATAATATTTATTAATTATACTGCTTGTAATTACTCTGCCGCAAAGGTGGTGCCCATGAAGAAAAAAAGCAAGGCCTGGCTGGCGGCGCTACCGCTGCACACCGTAACCATTGGCCTGGTGCTTATTCCCCTTATTTATATACTGGCACTCAGCTTTATGCAGCGGGATGTGCTGTGGGGGGTAGCCGGGGGCTTTACGTTGGAAAACTATGCGAAAATATTCGACCCCGTTTACCTTAAAACCTTTCGAGATAGCCTCACCCTGGCCGGCCTTACTACCCTGATAACCCTGCTGCTGGGCTACCCCTTTGGCTATTTTATGGCCCGGCTACCCAAGCGCTGGCGTGGGCGGGTGCTTATGCTGGTAATCGTCCCCTTTTGGACCAATGCGCTGGTGCGCATTTACGGCTGGATTATTCTGCTGCGCAGCCAGGGCCCCTTTGCCGGCCTGCTGGTAAGCCTAGGGCTGTTTGACCAGCCGCCCAAGCTGCTGTATACCTACGGGGCGGTGCTGCTGGGCATGGTGTATTCGCTGCTGCCCTTTATGATACTGCCCAGCTACACCAGTGTGGAAAAGCTCGATTGGTCGCTGGTGGAGGCCTCGCGCGACCTTGGCGCAAGCCGGGCGCAGGCATTTTTTACCGTAACGCTAAAGCTTACGCTGCCGGGCATTCTTTCGGGCTGTGTGCTGGTGTTTGTGCCCTCGGTGGGGCTTTTCTTTATAGCCGACCTGCTGGGTGGCGGCAAAATTATGCTGCTGGGCAACCTAATTAAAAACCAACTGCTCGTAGCGCGCGATTGGCCCTTTGGTGCCGCCCTTTCGGTAGTAATGATGGGCATGACCTGCGTCATTCTTTACCTCTACCGCCGGGTGGCGGGCGGCGGCCAATTGGAAGGGCTGGTGTAGCCCGCAACCATTTGCAAAGGAGGGGGCTAGCCCATGCGCAAGCATTTTCCCAAGCTTTATCTGGCGCTGGTGCTGGCGCTGGTTTATCTGCCTATTGTGGTGGTAGTGGTCTATTCCTTTAATGTTTCTAAATTAGACGCTGTTTGGGGCGGCTTTACGCTGGATTGGTATAAGCGAATGCTTGCCAACCGCAGCCTAATGCAGGCGCTGAAAAACAGCCTGGTGCTGGCCGCGCTGAGCTGTGGGGCTTCGGCAGTGGTGGGCACCATTGGCGCTGTGGGGCTGGCACGCAGCAGCTTTCGGGGCAAGGGCCTGCTGGAAGGCCTTTCGGCACTGCCTATTATGATACCCGAAATTATTTTGGGCATGGTGTTTTTGGCCTTCTTTTCCTTTCTGGGGCTGCCCTTTGGCATGGCAACCCTGGTGCTGGCCCACACCACCTTTTGCATTCCCTACATTTTCATTCTGGTAAAGGGCCGCCTTTCGGGGCTAGACCCTGCCATTGGCGAAGCCGCCCGCGACCTGGGCGCCACCCCCATGCGCATGTTTTGGGATATTACCCTGCCGCTCATAGCCCCGGCGGTGGTTTCTGGCACGCTGCTGGCTTTTGCTATGTCGCTGGACGATGTAGTAATTAGCTTTTTTGTAACCGGGCCTGAAACCAACACCCTGCCGGTTAAGATATATTCTCAAATTAAAGTGGGCGTAAGCCCGGAAATCAACGCACTGTGCAGCATTATGCTGCTTGTTACCTTTGGCATTATCTTTCTTGCAAACAATACCGATTTTTCTAAAAAACATAAGAGCCGCTAGTTTTATTGCACAGCGGCGGCTGCCCTGCTATGTGTGGGCAGTACCCTTTTAAACAAGTGAGGAGAACCTATGAAAAAACTATTTACCATTGCACTGGCGCTGGCCTGCTGCCTGGCCTTGCTGGCCGGTTGCGGCACTGCCGCCCCCGCACCCGAAAAGAAGGTTGTAAACATCTTTACCTGGGATGGCTACCTGCCCCAGGACGTGCTGGACGATTTTACCGCCCAAACCGGCATTGCCGTAAACTACGCAAATTTTGAAAGCAACGAAGAAATGCTTACCAAGCTGGAAGCCGGCGGCGCCGGGCAGTACGATGTTGTTATCGCTTCCGATTATATTATTGACATTGCCCGCAAGAAGGGCGGCCTGCTGGCAGAGCTGGATAAAACCCAGCTGCCCAACTACAAAAACCTGGATGAGAGCTTCCTCAGCCAGTATTACGACCCCCAGAACCAGCATGCCATTCCCTACGCGGCCGGCACGCCCCTTATTGTCTACGACCCTGCTGTGGTTTCGCTGGATATTCAAGGCTATGCCGACCTTTGGAACACTGCGCTGGCCGATAGCCTGGTGCTCATGGACGACGGCCGCAATGTAATTGGCATTACCCTAAAAACCATGGGGAAATCTTTTAACGAAACCGACCCTGTGGTGCTGGAAGAAGCCCGCCAAAAGCTGCTTACCCTGCGGCCCAATATCCGCGCCCTCAGCTATAACGACCCGCAAGGCGTGCTGCTTAGCGGCGAAGCCAGCGTGGGCTACATGTTCACCCCCCAGGTGGTGGCCGTGCTGGAAAACCGCCCCGATATGAAGGTCGTCTACCCCAAAGAGGGCATGGGCTTTGGCATAGATAGCCTGTTTATGCCCAAAAACGCCCCCAACAGCGCCAATGCACATGCCTTCCTTAACTTTTTAATGGATGCGGAAATTGCCGCTCGCGTATCCAGCCAGATAATGTACCTCTGCCCCAACAAGGCCGCTGCGCCGTATCTGCCCGAAAGCTATAAGAACAACGCCAGCCTGTTTATTCCTTCCGAGGTTTTAGGCGAAACGGAATTCATTCAGGACGTTGGCGAAGCCACGGCTATATTCGATAAGATTTGGACAGAATTTAAGCAAAGCTAACAAGGCTTTAGCCCAAGGCAGGAGGAAACGGTATGCACGCGACTGCGCCCATACTGCAAATACAAGGTGTAACCAAACAATTTGCCGCCGCCAGCGGCATGGTAACCGCCCTGCAGGATATTTCGCTGGAGATACACTCCGGCGAGATATTCGGCATCATTGGCAAAAGCGGGGCGGGCAAAAGCACGCTGGTGCGCTGCATGAACCTGCTGGAACGGCCCACCTCGGGCAGCGTGTGCTTCAACGGGCAAGAGCTTACAACGCTCTCTGCCCCGGCGCTGGGCCGGGCCCGCCGCTCTATGGGCATGATTTTTCAGCAGTTTAACCTGCTTATGCAGCGCACGGCACTGGCCAATGTATGCTTCCCGCTGGAAATTGCCGGCACGCCCCGCAATGAAGCTAAGAAGCGTGCGGCCGAGCTGCTGGAGCTGGTGGGCCTGGGTGAAAAAGCAAATGCCTACCCTTCGCAGCTTTCGGGCGGGCAAAAGCAGCGTGTGGCTATTGCCCGGGCGCTGGCTACCAACCCCAAGGTGCTGCTGTGCGACGAAGCCACCAGCGCACTAGACCCCGGCACCACGCAGTCTATTTTGGCGTTGCTGCGTGAGCTGAACCACCGCTTGGGCATTACCATTGTTATAATAACCCACGAAATGCGTGTAATTGAAGAAATTTGCACCAATGTAGCCATTTTGGACGAAAGCCGCTTGGCCGAGGTGGGCAGTGTGGAAGAAATTTTTGCCCACCCGAAATCTGCCGCGGCGCGGCGGCTGGTGTACCCCGAAGGCCAGCAGACCGCCCGCCGCCTTGGCAAGCGCTGCGTGCGCATTGTGTTTGACGGCGGCTCTTCCTTCGAGCCGGTGGTGGCCAACATGGTGCTGGAATGCAAAGCCCCGGTGAACATTCTGTTTGCCGATACCAAAAATATAGAGGGACAAGCCTTTGGGCAGATGATACTGCAGCTGCCCGAAGACCCCGCCACCGCAAACAAACTGGTGGCCTACCTAACGGCTGCACAAATTACGGTAGAGGAGGTGGACGGCAATGTTTGACGCGGCTACTACCGAACTAATTTTCCGCGGGTTGCTGGAAACGCTGTATATGACACTTGCTTCCACCCTTCTGGCCTATGTGCTGGGCCTGCCGCTGGGGCTGGCGCTGGTGGTTACCGATAAACGCGGCATTTCGCCGCTGCCCTGGCTCAACAGAGTGCTCGACATTGTAATTAACCTTATGCGCTCTATTCCTTTTCTTATTTTGCTTATAGCTGTGCTGCCCTTTACCCGCATGGTAGTGGGCACAACCATTGGCCCTACCGCCACGGTTGTGCCGCTGGTGATTGCGGCGGCCCCCTTTATTGCCCGTTTGGTGGAAAGCTCGATACAAGAGGTTGACCCGGGCGTTATAGAGGCGGCGCAGTCTATGGGGGCCTCGCCCCCACAAATTATAGTAAAAGTTCTGTTACCCGAAGCGGCACCCTCGCTGCTGGTTGGCAGCGCCATTGCCGTTACAACCATTCTAAGCTATTCTGCCATGGCCGGCATTGTGGCCGGCGGCGGCCTGGGGGATATTGCTATCCGCTACGGTTTCTACCGCTACCAGAAGGACATTATGCTGGTTACCGTGGCAATATTGGTTTTGGTTGTTCAACTACTGCAAGGGCTTGGCATGAAAATTGCCAAGCTGCAGGATAAAAGAAAATAGGCAGCACACGCTGCCACTCAGGAGGATTTTACCCATGAAGAAGCTACTTACCACACTGCTCTGCCTTGCACTGGCAGCAGCACTTTTGGCCGGTTGCGGCGCACCGGCAGGCACACCTGCCGATACCTCGTCCAGCGACACCGGCAGCGTTCCCGCCATTACCAGCACAATAAAAGTAGGCGCAAGCCCCACACCTCACGCAGAAATTTTGGCCTATGCCAAGGACCTTTTGGCCGCCGAAGGCATTGCCCTGGAGATTGTTGAGTTTACCGATTATGTGCAGCCCAACCTAACCCTGGAAAGCGGCGACCTGGACGCTAACTACTTCCAGCACAAGCCCTACCTAGATAACTTCAATGTAGAGAATAAGACCAACCTGGTTTCCATTGCGGCTGTGCATTACGAGCCCCTGGGCCTCTACCCCGGCAAGACCACCAGCCTGGACGCACTGGCCGACGGCGCACAAATTGCCGTGCCCAACGACCCCACCAACGAGGCCCGCGCTCTGCTGCTGCTGGAAAGCCTGAATTTCATTACCGTTAGCTCTAACGCAGGGCTGAACGCCACCCCCAAGGATATTCTCTCTAACCCCAAGAATTTGAAGATCGTAGAGCTTGAGGCCGCTCAGCTGGCACGTTCGCTGCCCGATGTAGCCATGGCCGTTATCAATGGTAACTATGCCATTCAGGCAGGGCTGAACGCCGCTACCGACGCACTGGCCAAAGAAGAAGCCGATTCTCTGGCTGCCGAAACCTTTGCCAACATTTTGGTGGTTCGTGCAGGCGACGAAAACCGCCCCGAGCTGGTGGCACTGGCCAATGTGCTTAAGAGCGACGCTGTGAAGCAGTTTATTGCCGACAAGTATGCCGGCGCTGTAGTGGCAATGAACTAGCCATTGCCTGCGGCAAAAACACCTAGACAAAGCCCCGCGACGCAAACTGCCGCGGCAGTTTGCT
>CAYYOY010000007.1:0-15724 GCA_964473265.1 uncultured Oscillospiraceae bacterium | reverse complement strand
CAGTTATTAAGCAAAGCGCTGTTTGGCGGCCTGCGCAGCGAAGTGGTGGGTGCGCCACTGGCCGGCCAGGCTATACCGCTAAGCGAAGTGGCCGACCCTACCTTCGGGCAGGAAATACTAGGCAAGGGTATAGCTATCCGCCCCACAGGCAGCCGCGTGGTGGCCCCGGTAGACGGCATTGTTTCGGCGGTTTTCAAAACCGGGCACGCCGTAACCATTACCACCCCCAGTGGCCTGGAATTGCTTATACATATTGGGCTGGATACCGTAAAGCTGGAAGGCAAGCACTTCAAGATATTTGTTGCCAAGAAGCAAGAAGTAAAAGCCGGCGACCTGCTGGTGGAATTCGACCGCGAAGCAATTGCCAAAGAAGGGTACGACACCATTACCCCCATTGTGGTGTGCAACAGTGATGACTATGGCAGTATCATTCCCCATACCGGCCCGGTGCGCGAGCTGCAAAAGCTGCTGGAACTGAAAAAGTAAGCCGGGTACATCCCGCTCAACAAACCCACGCAATGGGCGAAAGGAGCTTGCTATGCAGCAATTGCAATTTGTAGCCACCGAAAGAGGGCTGCATGCCCGCCCTGCCGCCAAACTGGCCGAAGCCGCCCTGCAGTTTGCCTGCCAAATTGACATAACACAACTCTCCAGCGGGCAGGCTGCCGACGCCAAGGATATTTTTGCCCTGATGGGCCTTGCCGCCGCAGCCGGTGAAGAGCTTGAGCTCACCCTGCAAGGCAACGACGAAGCCCAGGCCGCCCAGGCATTACGGAAACTGCTGAAAGAGCTATTTGAAGGGTAATTATGCTCACCAAATTTTTTGGAAAGGGCATAGCAATAGCGGGAAACCGCACGACAAAAGGAGGGTACAACCTATGATGAAGTATCTGCAGAAACTGGGAAAATCCCTAATGCTGCCCGTAGCGTGTCTGCCTGCCGCAGGCATACTCATGGGTATCGGCTACTGGATTGACCCCACGGGCTGGGGCGCCAACAGCGTTCTTGCTGGCTTTCTCATCAAAGCCGGTGCAGCGCTAATTGACTACATGGCAATTCTGTTTGCCATAGGCGTTGCAGCAGGCATGGCCGACGACCACGACGGCACTGCCGCTCTGGCCGGCTTGGTATCTTGGCTGATGATTACCACGCTGCTTTCTCCCGGCGCGGTAGCCATGTTCACCGGTGCGGATGCAAACCCCGCCTTCGGCAAAATTGCCAACCAGTTTGTTGGTATTCTAGCCGGTATTATTGGTGCCAGCTGCTACAACCGCTACAAAAACACCAAGCTGCCGGATGCACTGGCCTTCTTTAGCGGTAAGCGCTCTGTAGCAATTGTTACCGCGCTGGTAAGCGTAGTGGCCTCGGTAGTGCTCTTCTTCGTATGGCCTGTTATCTACACCGGGCTGGTAGCCTTTGGCAAAGCCATTATTGGCACAGGCGCACTGGGCGCAGGTATCTACGCCTTCCTTAACCGTTTGCTTATTCCCGTTGGCCTGCACCACGCCCTTAACTCGGTGTTCTGGTTCGACGTTGCCGGCATTAACGACCTGAGCAACTTCTGGGCAGGCACCGGCACACTGGGCGTAACCGGTATGTACATGGCGGGCTTCTTCCCGGTTATGATGTTTGGTCTGCCCGGCGCTGCACTGGCTATGTACCACACCGCGAAAACCGAGCGCCGCAAGATTGCCGCCGGCCTTCTTATGGCCGCCGCGCTCTGCTCGTTCTTCACCGGCGTTACCGAGCCCATGGAATTTGCCTTCATGTTCCTGGCCCCCGTGCTATATTTTATCCATGCCGCGCTCACCGGTGTTTCGGCCTTTATTGTGGCAATGCTGCCCACCCGTGCGGGCTTTAACTTCAGCGCCGGCTTTGTAGATTACCTGCTCAGCTTTAAGGCGCCCATGGCACAAAACCCGCTGCTGCTGTTGCCCATAGGCATTGCCTTCTTCGTGCTATATTACATTATCTTCCGCGTGGTAATTACCAAGTTTGACCTTAAGACCCCCGGCCGTGAAGATGAAGACCCAGACGATGCTGAAATGGCCTTTGCCCTTTCCGGCGACTATGCCCAGATCGCAAGCATCATCCTAGAAGGCCTGGGCGGCAAAGAAAACATTGTAAGCTTTGATAACTGCATTACCCGCCTGCGTGTGGAAGTGCGCGAATACACTGCTGTAAACGAAAAGAAAATTACATCGTCCGGTGGTTCGGGTGTGCGTAGTCCCAGCTAAACCAGCGTACAGGTTGTTGTAGGCACGCAAGTGCAACATGTTGCCGACCAACTCAAGGGCCTGCTTTACGAACGCGTATAACCCCAAACGCGTGCTGCGCCCTTAGCAGCTAAAGTGCGCGGCTCGCCATTATGGCGGGCCGCGCGGCATATCTTTCGGCACAATGGAGGATGCACCATGGAGTATCTTGTACACACCCTTGCAAGCAAGGGCGAGCTGGAAAGCTGCCCACGCGTTAATATTGCCAACCCCCAGTGGAATTGTGTGGTGGCACCACAGGCCTGGGGGCAAATGGGTTACCTGCCGGAAGAGGGTTTTCTACTGCAAATGGGCTGCCGGCAAAATGCTCCGCTACGCAGCTATACCCAAAATGACGACCCTGTCTGCAAGGACGATGCGCTGGAAGCTTTTTTTGCTTTCGGCCATGCCACCCAGCCCCCGGACGATTGCCTTTACCTGAATTTAGAGATAAACGCAAACGGTGTCATGCATGCAAAGCACGGGCTGGGGCGCAAGGGGCGCACCCCCTTTACCGCCCAGGAATATGCCGCCTGCCGGGTTTCGGCTTGGGTGGAAGAGGAAAGTTGGGGTGTTCGTCTGCTGTTGCCCCTGCCGCTGCTGGAACGGCTCTATGGCATTTCTACCTTTACAAAGGGGGATGCCTTCTATTATAATTGGTATAAAATATGTGAAACTCCGGCTAATGAACATTACCTAAGCTTTTCGCCTATAAAGAGCGACACCCCCAACTTCCACAAACCCAGTTGCTTTGCCCGGGCGGTGCTGGTTTAACTCCACGCCCGGTTAAATTAAGGAAGCGAAAAGGAGTACCACACATGCAAGTATACAAAGCCCGCGATTACCAAGACATGAGCCGCAAGGCGGCCAATATTATTTCGGCACAGGTTATTATGAAGCCCAACTGCGTGCTGGGGCTGGCCACCGGGTCTACCCCTGTGGGCACTTACCGCCAGCTTATAGAATGGTATAATAAAAATGATTTAGACTTTGCCCAGGTTACCACCGTAAACCTGGATGAATACAAGGGCCTTCCCCCCCAAAACCCCCAGAGCTACCGCTATTTTATGCAGGAAAACTTTTTCAACCATATTAACATCTCTCCGGAAAACACCTACCTGCCCGACGGCATGCAGGCCGACGCGGCAAAAGCCTGCCGGGAATACAACGAAATTATTCGCAAGCTGGGCGGCATAGACCTACAACTGCTGGGCCTGGGCCACAATGGGCATATCGGCTTTAACGAGCCGGGTGCTGCCTTTGAAAAAGAAACCCATTGTGTAAACCTAACCCCCAGCACTATTGCAGCCAACCGCCGGTTTTTTGAGAATGAAAACGATATGCCCCGCCAGGCCTTTACCATGGGCATAAAATCAATAATGCAGGCGCGTAAAATTCTGGTGGTGGTAAGCGGCGAGGAAAAGGCCGAAATTGTGCGTCAGGCATTTTTGGGCCCTGTTACCCCACAGGTGCCGGCCTCTATTTTACAAATGCACAACGATGTTACACTGGTGGGCGACGCAGCAGCACTTTCGCTGCTGGATGTTCCTTTGGAGGAGGAAGCCTATGCGCATTGACAACCTGCGGGTATACACCCCCGAGGGGCGCTTTGTACCCGGCAGCGTGGGCATAGAGGGTGAGCGGTTTGCCGCACCCGAAACAGCAGCCGGCCAGGTGGTGGACGGCCAGGGCTTGTATGCCATACCCGGTTTGGTGGATATTCACTTCCACGGTTGTGTGGCGCACGATATTTGCGACGGCACGCACGAGGCTATCGCCGCCATTGCCCGCTACCAGCTGCAAAATGGCGTTACCTCCATTTGCCCCGCCACCATGACACTGCCGGAAGCAGAGCTACAGCATATTTGCAGCACAGTGGCTGGCTACACCCCCGGCCCGGAGCAAGCCCGCTTACTGGGCATTTATTTGGAAGGGCCGTTCCTTGCGCATAGTAAAAAGGGGGCACAAAACCCCGCTTTCCTACAGGCACCGGATATTGCAATCTACCGCAGGCTGCAAGAGGCTGCCGGCGGCAAAATACGCGTGGTAGCCATTGCCCCGGAAGAGCCCGGTGGCATGGAGCTTATTAACGCTCTGGCTGGGGAAGTTACCCTAACCCTGGCCCACACGGCCGCAAGCTACGAAACCGCCAGCCAGGCGCTGCGGCAGGGTGCACGCCAGGTTACCCACCTGTATAACGCCATGCCGCCCTTCAGCCACCGAGAACCGGGCGTGGTGGGTGCGGCTATGGATGCCCCCCACTGCCGCGTAGAACTCATTACCGACGGCATTCATATCCACCCTGCCGTGGTGCGGGCTACCTTCCGCATGTTTGGGCCGGAGCGTATCATTTTAATAAGCGACAGCATGATGGCTACCGGCCTGCGCGACGGCCGCTACAGCCTGGGCGGCCAGGCGGTGGATGTTTGCGGGCGCAAGGCTACGCTAACCGAAGGCGGGGCAATAGCCGGTTCGGCCACCAACCTGCTGGATTGCCTGCGCACCGCCGTGCACCAAATGGGCATACCGCTGGAAAGCGCTGTACGCTGTGCTACCCAAAACCCTGCCGAAGCCATTGGCTGTGCGGAAAGCATTGGCAGCATTGCACCCGGCAAGCTGGCCGACCTGCTGCTGCTGGATGAAAACCTTGTGCTGCGCCAGGTGTATTGCGGTGGCCGCCGGATAGAGCTGGGGGCGTAAAACCCTCTGCCAACTTACAAAATAGTATTTAAATAGCCCGTCTGCTGGGAATACATCCGGCAGGCGGGCTTAGTGTTTGGTTGGGAAGGGGCGCTGCTCTGCAGTACCCGCCGAAAGTACGCAGCGGGGTGAAGGGTGCGCAATAGAAATAGATTAAAGGCTTACCAGCAAAACCTCGCCCTGGCCATGCAGCATAAGCTGGCCCATGCCGGCGGGAAGAAAAAGTGTTTGGCCGGCGGAAATAGGCAGGCTGCCTTCTTCGTAGCTTAGCGAAAGGCTGCCGGAAGTGCACAGCAGGCCCACAAAGCTTTCCGGCGTTACGGTTAGCGGCATGGCACTTTCTACCTTGGCGGCTGCAAGGCTAAAATAGGGGCAGGTGTGCACCTGCGCCAGCGCATAGCCGTCGCACTGGTTGTATTGCGCAACAATTGTCTCGGCATGGCCAGCCTTTAAATCGGCCACGGCAAGGGCTTTTTCTAAATGTAGTGGGCGCAGCTGGCCGGCAGAATCTCGCCGGTTGTAATCGTACAAACGGTAGGTAGCATCTGAGCTTTGCTGCACCTCGGCCAACAAAATGCCCGCGCCAATGGCATGCACCATGCCGGCGGGAATATAGTAGGCCTGGCCGGGCTGAACCGGTATAAAATTGAGCTTGCTTTCCAGGGTGCCGTCTTCCACACAGGCGCGCAGCTGCTCGGGGGTAATGTCTTGCGAAAAGCCTATGTAGAGCCCGGCACCGGGTTCACAGGCCAGTACATACCACAGTTCACTTTTGCCGGCAGAATTTTCATGCACGGCGGCGTATTCGTCCCCCGGGTGCACTTGCAGAGAAAGATTTTGCGCGGTATCGATTAGCTTTACCAGCACAGGGAAATCGCTAAAGTTGGCTGCGCGGCTACCCACCAGCTCGGCCCAGCCCTTTTCGCGGATATAGCCCAGCAACGGGCTGCCGTCGGCCAGCAGGCTGCTGCCCGAAGGATGACAGGAAAGTTCCCAGCTTTCAGAAATACTTTCGCCGGGCTTGCCTTTGCCATATATTTCAGAAAGGCGTTTGCCCGCCCATAATGCGTTTTTGAGTGCGGGCGTAAGTTTTAAAGGTTTTGGCATGCGAACAACAGTCCCCCTTATAATTTTGAAGCAAAGTGGGGCTACCCCACCAAAATTTTACCGTCGGGAATAACTTCTTTTCGGCTTTGGCCCTTTTGCATGGCCAGCGAAAGGGCAAGCGAAACCGGCCCCACCCGGCCTAGGAACATAGTTATGATAAGCAATATGCGGGTAAGCGGGTTGGCCGCTGCCGTTACCCCCACCGAAAGCCCTACCGTGGCAAAGGCCGAAACCTGCTCAAAGGCTGCATCCAGGCCACCCAGCGGGCCGGTTAAATCTATTTGCGAAAAATAAATAACCGTGGCAAACAGGCTTACCAGCAAAACGGCCACCGAAAAAATAGCCATAGCCTTGTAAGCCGCCTTGTGCCCCACCTTGTGGCGCATAATAATGGTGTCTTCTCTATCCTTCAACACACAAACCACTGTCATAACAATAACGGCAATGGTGGTAACCTTAATGCCGCCACCGGTAGAGCCCGGAGCCGCGCCAATAAACATAAGAATAATCGCTCCAAGCTTGGTAGAGCCATACATTTCGCCAATAGAAATGGTGTTAAAACCCGCTGTGCGGGTGGTGACAGACTGGAAGAAGGCCGCCTGCAGCTTGCCCCAAAAGCCCAGCGGGCCCATGGTGGCGGGGTTGTTCCATTCCAGCATTAGAAAGATAAAAAAGCCTATAGCAATCAAAAGCGCTGTCATGAACAGCACCAGGCGAGTGTGCAAACTAAGCTTTTTTGTTTTGCGGAAACGCAGAATATCCATCCAAACAGCAAAGCCCATGCCGCCTATAATAATAAGTGCTGCCACGCCGAAAACAATGAGCGGGTTATCTACAAAGCCGGTAAGAGATGTGAAGGGCTCGTCACGGCCCATAATATCGAAGCCCGCATTACAATAGGCCGAAATAGCGGTAAAAATAGATATAAAATAGCCAGAGCGCCCATAGCGTGGCACAAAAACCGTGGCCAGCACGATGGCACCCAGCATTTCCACAGCCAATGAAAAAAACACAATGAGCTTCGCAAGGCTTTTTACATTGCCCATGCTATCGGCATTTACCGATTCCTGCGCAATTTGCATGCCCCGCAGCCCCAGCTTGCGGCCGATAAGCAGGTTAAAAAAGGTGGTAAAGGTTACAAGGCCAAGGCCGCCAATTTGAATAAGCGTTAGTATAACTACCTGGCCAAATTCTGAAAAATGGCTGTAGGTATCGTACACCACAAGGCCGGTTACACAGGTGGCCGAGGTAGCGGTAAAGAGAGCGTCAAAAAAAGGAGTAAACTGCCCGCTGCGCGAGCAAATGGGCAGGGTTAGCAGCAAAGTGCCAATAGCGATTACACCCGCAAAGCTCGAGGCAATTACTCTTGCGGGGTTAGAGAAAAATAGCGAACGTTTTCGAACCAGGCTAATCACGTTTTATTTCCCTGCCTTATTGGTTACATTCTTCAAATGCTTGCGCGCCTTGCTAATGAGGTTGCGGTCGTTGGCGAAAGTGACCATTTTAGAAGCCTCGGCAATGGGTACCCAGCGCAGCTCGCTAATTTCTTCTTCCTGGGGCACCAGGCGTGTTTCTTCGGTAACTGCCAGAAAATAAACTACCTGTTTTTTAATATATGGCTTTGGGAAGTATTCCACACTTTCACGAAAGCCCTTTTGCAGCTCGATAGAAAGGCCGGTTTCTTCCAAAACCTCGCGGAGTGCGGTTTGCTGCTCATTTTCTCCCTCTTCCACATGGCCCTTGGGGAAGGACCAATGGCCGCCGTAGCGGTGACGCAACAGCAAAAGGTCTGTTCCCGTTGGGGTAACCCGGCAGACCAATGCCCCGCAGGATTTTTCTTTCTTCATGAATTAAGCTCCAACACCAAGGCAGAAAAGGCCAACAAAGCCCGGCTTGCAGGAAGGCCGTGCGCAGTCTGCCACAGTTGCTGCCGTTTTCGGCGGGCAGCGGGCCGGACTAAGAGGAAATGCCACAGGTGGTAAATGCTTACCACCTGGTAAAACGAGGGCTTTCCCCTGCAAAATTCCCAGGCACGCAGCCGGGAAAGGAATGCCGCAGCCTGCCATTCTTGCCAGTATGGCAACTGCGGCTATACAGTTATAATATAACACTTTTGCCTGCAATATAAAAGCCCTGCAAAAAATTTTGGCAGATTAGTCTTTAACCGCGGCCAATGTTACAGTTGCAATAACCACCGCACCGCCCAGCAGCGCAAAGGGGCCGGGCAGCTCGCCAATGACCAAAAACACCCAAATTGGGTTAAAAAGCGGCTCAATAAGCGTAATAAGCGAGGCAGTAAGCGGGGGGCAGCCACGAATAGCCATGCCATACAAAACATAAGAAAGGCCCAGCTGCACAACCCCCAAAACCAGAATAGAAGCTACAGCGGCAGGCTTTAAAATAGGCGGTGCCAGCCACAAAAAGGGCAGGCCCAGCACCCCCATAAACAGCTGGCCCAGCAGCACCCCGCTTAGGCTGCTGGCTTGGTCGGGCATGCGGTTGGCCGAAAGCAACAAGGCGGCAAAGGTTATGCCGCTTACAATAGCCAGCAGGTTGCCTATAAAGCCACCGGGGCTAAGTTTATCTAGAAAAAAGAGTGAAATACCCCCCAGTGTTACACCCACCACCAGTAGGTCGCGCTTTGATATGCTGCGGCCCAGCAGCAGGCCAAACAGCAGCACAAATGCCGGGCTGGTAGACTGCAGCACAATGGCATTGGTAGAGGTAGTAAGCTTGTTGGCCGTTACAAAAAGCAGCATGGTAAGGCAAAGCCAAAGGCCGGCCAGCGCTACACGGCGGTTCCAAACCACCCGCAACCCCTGCAAACGCATTGCACTATATATTACGCAGCCGCCAATAAGACTGCGCAGCGTTGCAATGACCACGGGGTGCCAATCTATCAGTTTTATGAAAAGACCCGCCAAGCTCCACATAAAGGAGGTAAGTACCATAAATAAAATGGATTGTTTTTTGCTAAGGGTAGCCTGCATTGCTTTCTTCCCCAATTCCCGTTGTTTATGCCGCCGCGCAGGCGGTGCCAATATAGTTTTATTATAGCTGCAACAGCAGTAAGTGTACTGCAAAACCCTTAAAAATGCAAGATGTTGTGTTACCAAGCCTATACACTGGCCGGGGCTATTCCTAATCTGGCAAAGTGGTACATATACTTTCTTGTAGTGTGGCTGCAAGCGCTGCGGTGCAACAGAATTACGGGGAGGAAGCCAGATGTTTACCTTTACCTTTCGAATTAAAAATAAGACGGTGCTAATTGGGCTGTGTGCAGTGGTAATGGCGCTGTGCGGAATGTTGGTGGGGGTGAAACTGGCCGGTGGCCCGGGCAGCACCAGAGCCGACGGCGCAGGCCGCCCCACGGGCGATTTAAAGCTTACCGACAATGAGCAGCGGCTGGAATTTTTAGAAGCCATGGGCTGGAAGGCACTGGAAGAGCCCACCGGCATTGAGGAAATTATCATCCCACAGGAATTTGACCCGCTATACCTGCAATATAACCAGCTGCAGCAGCAGCAAGGCTTCGACCTAGAGAAAATTAAAGGCAAGCGTGTAAAACGCTACCGCTACAGCATAACAAACTTTGCGGAAGGGAAACCCGCAACCGCCAGCCTGCTTATATTATCGGGGCGGCTGGTGGGGGGCGACATTACCCCAGATGAAGTTGGTTCGCCCATTCTGCCCCTGCAGCCACGCGGCTAGCAGGCAAAGGCATAAACCATATAAAAACCGGCAGGGCGCACACTATGTGCCCTGCCGGTTTTTTATAGCAAAGGGTAAGCGGTTATTGCTCCATCAGCTTTACCAGCACAGCCTTTTGGGCATGCAGGCGGTTTTCGGCTTCATCAAAAATCTCTTTGGCATGGGCCTCAAACACTTCTGTGGTAATTTCTTCTTCGCGGTGGGCCGGCAGGCAGTGCTGCACCATGGCACCCGGGTTGGCAAGGGCAAGCAGCTCGTTGTTTATCTGGTAGCCTGCAAAGGCCTTTTTGCGGGCCTCGGCCTGGCTTTCTTCCCCCATAGAAGCCCAAACGTCGGTAACCAGTATATCGGCCCCCTGGGCGGCCTGCTGCGGGCTTTGGGTTAGCTGGAAGCCGGGGAAAGCAGCGGCAAATTCCAGCACCTGTGGGTGGGGGAGATACTGCGCCGGTGTGGCTACCGAAACGCTCATGCCGCATTTCAGCCCACCCACAATGAGCGAATTGGCCATGTTATTGCCTGCACCAATAAAGCAGAGCTTCAGCCCTTCCAGCCGGCCCTTGTGCTCGCGTATTGTAAGCAGGTCGGCCAGCACCTGGCAGGGGTGGGCGTAATCGGTAAGGCCGTTGATGATGGGAATAGAACCGTAGGCGGCTAGGTCTTCCACTTCCTGCTGGGCAAAGGTGCGTATCATAATGCCGTCGAGGTAGCGCGAAAGGGTGCGGGCGGTATCTTGCACCGGTTCGCCACGGCCAATTTGCATATCGTTGACTGAAAGAAAGAGCGCCTGCCCACCCAACTGGTACATGCCCACCTCGAAGGAAACACGAGTGCGGGTGGAAGATTTTTGAAAGATCATACCCAGGCTTTTGCCCGCCAAACGTGGGTGGGCAATGCCACGCTTTTGCTCATATTTCAGTTGGTCGGCCAGGTTGAGCAGCTCGGTAATCTCCTGCGGGGTAAGGTCGGATAATTTCAGCAGATGCTTCATGGTGCTTCCTCCTCGTTCTTTGGGGCTACAGCCCAGCCCCTATGCGGGCAAGAGTTGCCAACCCCTCGCGCAGTTCGTCATCGGTAATGTTCAGGGGGGGCAGCAGGCGGGTTTTATCTTTAGCGGTAAGCAGCAGCAGCCCTTCCCCAAGGGCTTTGCCTGCCAGCTCGGCGGCGGTAATGCCCTGGAGTGTAAGGCCCAGCATAAGCCCACGGCCCCGCACCTCGCACACAAAGGGTAGCTTAGCGAGCTCTTCAGCCAGCCAGGCCCCCTTTCGGGCCACCTCGGCCAAAAAAGCGTCGTCCAGTCTGCTCACAACCTCCAGCGCGCCGGCACAGGCCACCGGGTTGCCGCCGAAGGTGCTGCCGTGGTCGCCCTTGGCAAGCACACCGGCGGTTTTTTCACCAAACAAAATAGCCCCTATGGGTAGGCCACTGCCCAGGCCCTTAGCCAGTGTTACGATATCTGGCCGAATGCCATACTGCTCATATAAAAACAGGCTGCCGGTGCGGCCCATGCCGGTTTGCACTTCGTCTATAATAAGCAACAGGTCGTGCCGAGCACAGAGAGCGGCTGCCTGGGCCACAAATTCCTGCTGCAGCGGCAGCACGCCGCCTTCGCCTTGAATAAGCTCGAGCATAATGGCGCAGGTTTTTTCGCTTACGGCCTGCTGTAGGCTGGCGATATCGTTGGCCTTGGTATATACAAAGCCTGCGGGCATGGGAGCAAAATGCGCTTGCAGCGCCGGCTGGCCGGTGGCGGCCAGGGCTGCCAATGTGCGCCCATGGAAGGAATTTTCCAGCGTTACAATTTCGTGCCGGCCGGGGGTGGTGCTTTGGGCGGCATACTTGCGGGCGGCCTTAATGGCGCCCTCGTTAGCTTCGGTGCCGCTGTTGCAAAAGAACACCTTTTGCATGCCGCTGCGGGCGCAGAGCGCTTCGGCCAATTCAATGCAGGGCTGGGTGTAGTATAAATTGGAACAGTGCTGCAGCTTACCCAGCTGGGCAGTAACCGCCTGCAGCCACCCAGCGTCGCAAAAGCCCAGGCTGTTTACGCCAATGCCGGCGGTAAAATCGATATAGCGCTTGCCGTCTATGCCGTAGCAAACTGCGCCCTGGCCATGGTCTATAGCCAGTGGAAAGCGGGCATAGGTGGCGGCAATGCTTGCGGCCTCGCGGGCCTGCAGTGCTTCAAAATGCATGGCTATCCTTTCCGGGCGGCTGCCCTGTCGGTATGGTATTGGCTAGTAGAGCATGGTTCCAATACCTTCGTTGGTCATCATTTCTATAAGGATAGCATGAGGAACACGTCCGTCAATAATAAAGGCACGCGAAACGCCACGGCGAATGGCCTCTACACAGCAATCGAGCTTGGGCAGCATGCCGCCGGCAATTACGCCGTCGCAAATAAGGGCGGGCACTTCGCTTACGTTTACAGAGGGAATTAGGCTGGAAGGGTCGTCCTTTTGGCGCAGCAGGCCGGGCACGTCTGTCATAAGTATTAGGTTTTCGGCCGAAAGGGAATGGGCAATGGCGGCTGCGGCGGTGTCGGCATTGATGTTGTACACCTGGCCGTCCTCCCCCAGGCCCACCGTGGCAATTACAGGAATGTAGCCCTTTTCCAGTGCGTCCAAGATAGGCGTGGTTTCCACCGCCTCTACCTCGCCCACAAAGCCGAGGTCGGCCTCGCCCTGCACCTTGCGGGCCTTAAGCATGCCGGCGTCCAGCCCGCAGAGGCCCAGTGCCTTGCCGCCGCTTTTGCCCAGCAGAGCCACAAGGTCTTTGTTGGTTTTGCCACAGAGCACCATTTGCACTATGGCAGCGGTTTCTGCATCGGTATAGCGCAGGCCGCCAATGAACTTGCTCTCTTTGCCTATAGCGTTGAGCGCGGCAGTAATTTCAGGCCCGCCGCCATGCACCAGCACCACGCGAATGCCCACCAGCGAAAGCAGCACAATATCGCTCATAACAGCGGCTTTCAGGGCAGGGTCGGTCATGGCGTTGCCGCCATATTTTACCACTACCACCTTGCCGGCGTATTTTTGAATGTAGGGCAGTGCCTGCACCAGCACTTCGGCTTTTTCGGCATTGGATATATGCAGCATAGCTTCACTCCTCTAGGTGCGATAATCGCCGTTAATTTTTACATAATCGTAGGTGAGGTCGCAGCCAAAGGCGGTGGCAGCGGCTGTGCCGTCCCCCAGAGTGATATGCGTGGTTACCTCGTTTTCGGAAAGGATAGCTTTTGCCGCGGCTTCGTCAAAGGGCAAGCCGGCCCCCGCAGAGCACACTGCCAAATGCCCGGCAGCGCTTTCAAACGAAACCCCTACCTTGGTTACGTCCACGGGTGCGCCGGCATAGCCAATGGCGCACAGCACGCGGCCCCAGTTGGCATCGGCCCCGAACATAGCTGTCTTAAACAGGCTGGAGGCACACACGCTTTTGGCAATGGCCTTGGCGGCGGCGGCATCGGCCGCGCCCTGCACCTTTACCAGCAGCAGCTTGGTGGCGCCTTCGCCGTCGGCGGCTATGCGGCGGGCCATTTCCAGGTTAAGGGTTTGCAGCGCCTGCAAAAAGGCGGTGTAATCGGGCCCCTCGTGTTCAATGGTGGGGTTGCCGGCCAGGCCGCTGGCTAAAATAGTAACCATATCGTTGGTGGAGGTATCGCCATCTACCGAAACCATGTTGTAGGTAAGCTCTACCGAGGCTTTTAGTGCCTTGGCCAGCATTTCGGAAGATATAGCAACATCGGTGGTGAGAAAGGCCAGCATAGTGGCCATGTTGGGGTGTATCATGCCCGAGCCTTTAGCCATAACAGCCATGCGGCAGGTTTTGCCGCCCAGCGGGAAGGCAATGGCCAGCTCTTTGGCGGCAAGGTCGGTAGTCATAATAGCCTCGCAGGCAGCCGCACCGCCCTGCTTGGAAAGCCCGGCGGCCAGCTTGGGAATGCCCTGTTCAAAGGGTTCCAGCGGCAGCGGCTGGCCAATTACCCCGGTGCTGGCAATTACTACTTCCTCAGGGGCAATGCCCAGCGCTTGGGCTGCCAGCTTGCAGCAGGCCTGCGCCACCTGCTCGCCGTCTGGGTTGCAGGTGTTGGCATTGCCGCTGTTGCACAATATAGCGCGGGCCTTGCCGTCGGCCAGGTTGCGCTTGGTTACCACAATGGGTGCGCCCTGCACCTTGTTTTGGGTGTAGACAGCCGCAGCCGCACAGCTGCACTGTGCCAGCACCATGGCAAGATCGGGCTTTAGTTTATTCTTGCGGATGCCACAGTGAATGCCACCCGCCACAAAGCCTTCCGGTGCGGCGATGCCGCCGGCTATTTTTTCATACTGCATAAGACCCATCCTCTATTCATGAAATACAGTGGTAGCATACCTGCTTAATTTACGAAAGCCAAGCTATAAACTGCCGGCCTACTCTCCCTAAGGTTTTTAGGCAGTGGTTGAAATGGGGGAGAATACCTCTGCCGCCACAAGTTTCAAGCACTGCACAGCCGCGCCTGAAGCACCTTTGCCTAAATTATCGTAGAGTGCAATGAGCTGGGCCTGGCTGCCATGGCCGGCCACCAGAATATCCAGCTTGTCGCTGCCTGCGTGGTAGGCGGGGTTCAAAAACCCGCCGGCAGTGGCCGGGTGTTCTTCTGCCCGCCAAACCGAAATAAGCCCTTGATCGGCGTAGGTGGCTTTCAGCAGCGCCAGTAAGTCGTCCGCCGTGGGGCTGCCGGTAAGAGCGGTGGTTTGCAGCGGCAGGGTTACCGCCATGCCGGCGTAGAAGTTGCCCACAATGGGGCAAAACACCGGCGGGCTTTGCAGCCCGGCGTAGTGCTGCATTTCGGGCAAATGCTTGTGCTGCAGCCCCAGCGCGTAGGGGCGGGGGGCAACCAAGGATGGCTCGGGGGATGCAGCCTCGTAATTGGCAATCATACTTTTGCCGCCGCCGCTGTAGCCGGTAACCGAATGGCAGGTAAGCGGGTAGCCCGGGGGTAGCAGCCCGGCCTGCACCAGCGGGCGTGCCAGCAGCACGAAGCCGGTAGCGTGGCAGCCCGGTACGGCAATGCGCTTGCCGGTGGCTACCGCCTGCGCAAAGCGTTCACCCAGCTCGGGCAGGCCATAGCACCAGCCTTGGGCGGTGCGGTGGGCGGTGGAAGCGTCTATAATGATGGTGTTGGGGTTTTGCACCAGTGCCACGGCTTGGCGCGCGGCGGCATCCGGCAGGCAGAGAATGGCGACATCGGCCTGGTTTAGCATTTCGGCCCGGGCGGCGGTATCTTTGCGCAGCTCGTCGGGCAGTTCCAGCAGCGTAAAGCCGGAAAGAGCAGCCAAACGCTTGCGAATTTGCAGGCCGGTGGTGCCCTCGCTGCCGTCTATAAACAGCTTACACATCGGAACCCTCCTTGCCCTTGCCAGGCAGCAGCTCGGCCAGACGGCCGCGCACGGCTTGCACCTGTGCCAGCACGCTTTCGGGGGCGGGCCCGCCGTAGCTGGTGCGGCGGTTCAGGCAGTTTTCCAGCGAGATAGCGTCGTACACGTCCTCGGCAAACAGCGGGCTGGCGGCCTGAAAGGTGGAAAGCGGCAGGGCCTCGAGCGTGGTGCTTTGGGCAATGCAGTCTGCCACAAGCTTACCGGTAAGCTTATAAGCGTCGCGGAAAGGCAGACCCTTTTTTACCAGATAATCGGCACAGTCGGTCGCGTTGATGAAGCCCTCGGCAGCCGCCTGGCGCATGGCCGGGGCGTTTACACGCATGCTGGCCAGCATGGGGGTAAACACCTCAAGGCACAGCAGGGTGGTATCGCAAGCGTCAAAAATGGCTTCTTTATCCTCCTGCATGTCTTTGTTGTAGGCCAGCGGCAGGCCCTTTAACAGGGTGAGCAGGGTAATTAAATCTCCAAACACCCGTCCCGATTTCCCCCGCACCAGCTCGGCGATATAGGGTTTTTTCTTTTGGGGCATAATGTAAGAAC
>CAYYOY010000006.1:0-16182 GCA_964473265.1 uncultured Oscillospiraceae bacterium | reverse complement strand
TAAAGGTTGCGTAGAAGGAAATACCCCTGGAATACAACTGCCCTGCAGCACCAAGAAAGGCAAAGCTGCTGTGAAAGGTTGCAACATATGTAAAAAACGCTACAAACGCGCCCAGCGAACGGCCGCCTACATAATAGTTTTCAAGCGTATCGGCACCTTTCGAGTGGCTTAAAAATCCAACCGTTAAAACCAAGGTGCAGTATAGTAGAATAATTGTAAGAATTACTACCCAGTTTTCCATACCCTTCTCTCCCCTTATCTCTATTGCCCTTTGCAGGGTTAATCGCGAAACACTTTCCAGGCCAGCAGCATACCGGCTAAAATTAAAACCGCGTACGAAGCCCAAAAATAAAACACACTAAAGGGCAGCCCTATTACAAAGGGGTAGAGCTTTTGCCCTGCCCAGGCCCCTACAGGGTAATTTACCAGCGCAAAGGCAAGCAGCCAAACAAGTACATAGCAGGTGGTGCGAAGGTTTTTCTTCTTCAGCATAAAAACCGCTCCTGTTCCAGTTTTCATTTACCAATGTACTACGGTAAATGGTGTATGCATATACTTTATCATACTACCACAGTAAAGTCAACTCTTTTTATTAAAAAATATTTGTTAATACAGGCAGGTAAAGCGTTTATATAGCCCCTTTGCCCTAAAGAATGCAAAAAGCAGGGCATAAAGACGCTGCCTGCATCTTTATGCCCTGCTTCTCTGCGTATCCGTCCATAACGCGAACCCAACCTATACGCATTATTCTTATACCCTATCTAAATGTTTCCTTTGCGTAGTACTTGCCTTTCCGGTATATAAAAAGCACCACAATAAAAGAGAGCGATTGTGCAATCGTAATTCTTATAACTTGGAATTCGTCTGTGCCTGCTGTTGTAGATATATGAAGCAGGTTAATAATGGTATTATTAAAAAAGTGGTCTGCCATTGGTAACCATAACGAACCTGATAATTTTGTAAGGAAACAAAATTTTGCTCCTGTTATACCTGTTACGATAACAAGCATAAGCATCATCATAAGCGTCCCCGGTAAACTTCTTTCGGCATCTAGAAAGCTGCGCAAGGGCGCGGCAATGTGCCAAACCCCAAATAACATAGAAGAAATACCTACAGCTGCTAAAAATGAATGGTTCTTTTCGGCAAGCCGCAAAAACAGCCCTCTAAAAATACCCTCTTCCATAACTACATTAATAAGGTTGCCCAGTATGCAAATTACAAAGAATAGCATCCCTGTCTGATGCCCTAGGTTGCCATCTATGGAATAGCTTGAAACAAACAGTTGAAAGGTGGGGGCATTATTTGCCCAAGCCTGCACTAAAAATTCAACCCCATATGCTATGCCGTACACACACGCACCAAAAAGCAAACCATATGCAGTGTTTTTAAGGGCATTCTTTTTTTGAAACCCAATTTCACTTGCGTGTATAGAAAAATATTTAAGCGCAAGAAACAAAACGGCTATGCCAATTAGCTTATGTATAAAGGCTTCGCCCAAAATACTTTGATCTGTTCGAATGAACATATACTCCATGCCACGAAACAAAAAGCATATTAAATATATACGCAATATGCTGCCAATAGCGTGCATGGAATTCGCCTTTTTCATAGGGCACTCCTACTGTTAAATTTGCCCATATAATACGAAAGCTGCCAAACACAAGTTCGACAGCTTTCGTATTGGCGCGCTTGAAGGGACTCGAACCCCTGACCTACTGGTTCGTAGCCAGTCACTCTATCCAGCTGAGCTACAAGCGCATTTTCGTAGCCTTAGTATAGTACCACACAATTTTGTGCGCGTCAAGTAGCAAGGCTGCAAAAAATTAAGTTTCCTGCTCGGGCAGCGGTGGCCTGCCCAAAAGGTAGCCGCCAATGGCCTCTAGCACCGGCTTGTTGTGGTGCGAAATAAGCACCCGGTGGCCACCCTGCTCTACCATTAGTAACCGGCCGGGGCCGCCCATGGCGCGGTAAAGGTAGTGGCAGCTGCGGGGGTCTATTACATCGTCATCCATGGTTTGCACAATTAAATGCGGGGTGCGCACCTGCGGCAGCCGCCGTTTGGCCTGTGCCAGCAGCCGCAAAAATTCCACGCCGTTGTTTGGGGTGGCAGAGGTTAGGCGCCGGCGGTAAATGTTTAGGTTGGTGGCGCTGTCTTCGCGAATATTTTGCAGCATACGCTTGGGGTTGCACCAATAAATGGGCGAGTTTACCAGCACCAGCCGCTCTACAGGCAGGCGCGAAGCAATATACGCCCCAATAATGCCACCCATAGAAAAACCTACAATGGCAACCTTTTCGTAGCGCGCCGCCAGCTTGTGGTATTCGCGCAGGGCGGCACGCAGCCAGTCATCCGCTGTGGTTTGGGCAATCTCGGCCAGGGTGGTGCCATGCAGCTGCACGGCAAGGCAATCTAGCCCCTGCTGTGCAAGGTGCTGGCAAAGGGGCTCTACCTCGTAAATGCCGCCCGCAAACCCGTGGATGACCAAGCACCCCAGTGCCTTTTTCATGCAACATGCCTCCCGCTTGTGTGGCAAACTGCCTTGTGCAGGCAGGCTCTGCCCACACCGCCCAAGATATACTATACTCTATGCTAAGAAGTGTAGCAGAATTTGCCAGAACCTGCAAGCATGCACTGCACTTTTTCCCGGCTATTTGCTACGCCCGGCATTTGACACCAACCCTACAATGCGCTACAATAGTAAGTTAAGAAAGACAAGCACCGCTGGCAAGGAAAGGCGTGTATTGCCATGATAAAAAGCATGACAGGCTATGGCCGGGCGCAGGCGCTGGTAGGCGGCTGGGATATTACCCTTGAACTGCGTGGCGTAAACCACCGGTTTTTAGAGCTAAGCTTCCGGCTGCCCCGCAGCTGCGGACATTTGGAGGATAAACTTAAAACACTCATACAAGGCGAAGTTTTCCGGGGCAAGGTGGAAGTAAACCTGGGCCTGCAGCGGTTGGAAACAACCGACGCCCAGGTAGAGGTAGATTTACCCCTTGCACAATCGTACCACACGGCGCTGCGGCAGCTGGCCACCGGCCTTGGCCTGCGCGAGGATATTGCCGTAAGCTCATTTTTGCGCTTTCCCGATATTTTTGTGCTGCGCCGTCCGGAACAAGACCCCGAAGAGCTTTGGCAGGCCGTTTCGGGCGTGGCACAGCAGGCATTGCAAGCCTTTGTGGAGATGCGCCGCACCGAGGGCCAGCGCCTGCGGGCAGATATTCTCGCCCGGCTGGATACCATCGCCGGGCTGGTGGCACAGGTGGAAGAGCAATCTCCCCGCACCACCGAGGCCTACCGCAACCGGCTCTACCAGCGCCTGCAAGAGGTGCTGGGGCAAAGTGGCATTGAAGAACAGCGCATTCTGGCAGAGGCGGCTGTGTTTTCCGAAAAAACAGCGGTAGATGAAGAAACCGTGCGGCTTGCCAGCCATATCAGCCAGCTGCGCAGCATTTTAGAAAGCCCCGAGGCCATTGGCCGCAAGCTCGATTTCCTGGTGCAGGAAATGGGGCGCGAAACCAACACCATTGGCAGCAAAGCGCAGGATATTGCAATTTCTAAAATTGTGGTTGAAATGAAAAGCGAGCTTGAAAAAATCCGCGAGCAGGTGCAGAACATTGAATAGGCTGCAACCCGCTAAAAAGGAGCAGTAGCATGAAGCTAATTAACATCGGCTTTGGCAACATGGTTTCAGCCGGCAGGCTGGTGGCCATTGTAAGCCCCGAATCGGCCCCCATTAAACGCATTATTCAGGAAGCGCGCGAGCGCGGCATGCTTATAGACGCAACCTATGGCCGACGTACCCGCGCTGTACTTATCACCGATTCTGACCATGTGGTGCTTTCGGCCATTCAGCCCGAAACGGTAGCCAACCGCGTGGTAGATTACAGCCAGGAAAGCGGGGAGCTGGACGAGGATGAATAACCGCGGGGTTTTGGTGGTATTTTCCGGCCCTTCGGGCGTGGGCAAGGGCACGCTGCTAGCGCATGTGCTAAAAAACTGCCCCGATACGGTATGTTCGGTTTCGGCTACCACACGTCCGCCACGCCCCGGCGAGGTAGACGGCGTAAGCTATCACTTTATAAGCCGAGAGCATTTTGAACAGAACATTGCCAAGGGCGAAATGCTGGAATATGCTATTTACAACGGCAACTATTATGGCACCCCAAAGAGCTATGTAGACCGCTGCCTGGAGGAAGGCAAGAACGTAATTCTTGAAATTGAGGTGCAGGGTGCCCGCAAGGTGCGCAAGGCCTGCCCGCTTTCAGTTTCGGTGTTTATAATGCCGCCCGATTACCAGTGCCTGCTGCACCGGCTGCGCGGCCGTGGCACCGAGGACGACAAAACCGTAGACGCCCGCATGGCCTCGGCGCTGGAAGAACTGCGCTGTGCCGGGGAGTACGATTATATTATTGTAAACCAAGACCTAGATAAGGCAGTGCTGCAGCTGCAGAGCGTGCTCGAGGCTGTGCGTTGTTCTGTAAAATTTCAAAAAGCTTTTGTTGAGGAGGTACTCCGAAATGCTTAGACCCGCAATGTCACAAATTTTAGGCCGGGGCGATAGCTACTACGAATTTGTGGTGGCCGTAGCGCAAAAGGCTCGCCAGCTTACCGAAGATGCCGAAACCAACCACCAGCCGCTGGAAGAAAAACCGGTAAAGCTGGCGGTAGAACAGTTCGCCAACGGCAGCGTTCGCTTTAGTTCCCGCATTCAAAAGCTGTAGGCCCCGTCATGCTGCAGGATAAACGCATTCTTCTGGGCGTTACCGGCGGCATTGCCGCCTATAAGGCGGTGCAGCTGGCCAGCGACCTTCGCAAACTGGGTGCACAGCTGCGGGTGGTTATGACAAATAATGCCACCAAGCTGGTAACCCCCTTAACCTTTGAAACCATTACCGGCAACCGGGTAAGTGTAGACACCTTCGACCGTGGCTTTGAATGGCAGGTGGGCCACATTGGCCTGGCCCAGTGGGCCGAGCTTGCACTGGTTGCCCCCGCAACCGCCAATGCGCTGGCCAAACTGGCCGGCGGCCTGGCGGACGATTTGCTTTCTACCTCGCTGCTGGCGGTGCGCTGCCCTGTGCTGCTCTGCCCGGCTATGAACACCGCTATGTACGAGCATCCCGCCACGCAGCACAACCTTGCGCTGCTGGCTTCGCGCGGGGTGCTTTTTGTGCAGCCCGAAAGCGGGCAGCTGGCCTGTGGTGACGAAGGCCCCGGCCGTCTGGCTGGCCTGCCCACCATTATAGACGCTGCCGTTGCCGCCCTTACCCCCAAAACACTGGCCGGCAAACGGGTGCTGGTTACCGCCGGCCCCACCTGCGAGGATATTGACCCCGTGCGCTTTATCTCCAACCGCTCCACCGGCAAAATGGGCTACGAAATAGCCCGCGCCGCCCACCATTTGGGTGCGGAGGTAACGCTGGTAAGCGGCCCGGTAAGCCTTATACCGCCGCCCGGTGTGCGGGTGGTTGCCGTGCGCAGCGCTATGGAGATGCGCCGCGAGGTGCTGGCGCTCGCCCCCACGCAGGATATTATTGTAAAATCTGCCGCTGTGGCAGATTTCCGTGCCCAAACCACCAGCACCCAAAAGCTCAAAAAGAGCCAAACCGCCCCCACCCTGGCGTTGGAGCAAAACCCCGATATTCTGGCTGAGCTGTGTGCTGCCAAACCCACCGGCCAAAAGGTGGTGGGCTTTGCCATGGAAACCCAGGCGCTGGCCGAAAACGCCCGCCAAAAGCTGGTGCAAAAAAATGTGGACATGCTCGTGGCCAACGACCTTACCACCCCCGGTGCCGGCTTTGGGGGCGACACCAACCAGGTGCTGCTGCTCACCCCGCAGCAAACCCTGCCCCTGCCGCTTATGAGCAAATATCAGCTGGGGCTAGAGATCTTCGCAAGGCTAAATTCTTTATAATTCACCATATAGGTTGTGGCCTGCTTATGATGTATTTTAATTTGGGGGGAATTGCTTGCTGGTTGCGGCTGTAGCGGTAGAGGGCGCCGCCTACCACTTTGATAAAGCCTACGATTATGCCATCCCCCCACAGCTGGCGCAAAACCTAGCACCCGGCTGCCGGGTTTTGGTGGGCTTTGGCGCAGGCAAGGGCCGGCGTACCGGCCTGGTGCTGGCGCTGCACGAGCGGGAGGAAGCTACTACCCTCAAGCCGGTGTTGCAGCAACTGGACGCTGCGCCTATCCTCAACGACGAACAACGCATGCTGCTGGAGCATCTGCGGCAAAACACATTTTGCACCTATTTTGAGGCACTGCGGGTGCTGCTGCCGGCCGGGCTGGGGCTGAAGGCCACGCAGGTGTATACCTGCGTGGGCGAACTGCCGGATGATTTACCCCCCCGCCAGCTGGAAATTGCCCGCTACCTTGCCGCCCGCCGCGCCCCCTGCCCCCATGCCCGCCTGGAACAGGCGCTGGGCATACCCGAACAGGATGCCGACCTTGCAGCCCTGCTGGCCGAGGGCATTGTTACCGCCCACAGCCAGCTGCGCCGCCGCGTGCAGGATGAACGCCAGCTTATGCTGCGCCTGCTGCCACCGGGGGAACACCCAAAAAAGCCAACGCCCAAGGCCCAGGCGGTGATTGATTTACTGGAAGAGCTGGGCCAAGCCTCGGTGCGCGAGCTTTGCTACTACTGCGGCGTTACCCGCGCAGTTACCGACCGCATGGTGGCCGCCGGCCTTGCCGAATATTACGAAGAGCAGAGCTTTCGCACCCCTTACAGCGAACAACAGGCCCCGCCGCCCGCCACCACCCTTTCGGCCGAGCAGCAGCAGGCGGCCGACGCCCTTTGTGTACGGTTGCAAAGCGGCGGCAGTGCGCTGCTCTATGGCGTTACCGGTAGCGGCAAAACGCGGGTGTACCTGCAGCTTATTGAACAGGTGCTGGCGGCAGGCCGCCAGGCACTGGTGCTGGTGCCGGAAATTTCGCTCACCCCGCAAATGGTGCAATTCTTTAAGAGCCGCTTTGGTGAAAAGGTGGCGGTAATGCATTCTTCTCTTTCGCTGGGCGAACGGCTGGATGAATACCGCCGCATAGCCGCGGGGCTGTGTAGCATTGCGGTGGGCACACGCTCGGCGGTGTTCGCCCCCCTTACTAACCTCGGGCTGCTGGTGGTGGACGAAGAACAGGAGCAAACCTACCGTTCCGAGGCTTCTCCCCGCTTTGACGCGCGGGAAATTGCCGCGCTGCGTGCCAAGTGGCACGGCGGGCTGCTGCTGCTGGCTTCGGCTACCCCTTCGGTAGAGAGCTACCACACCGCCCTGCGTACCGGCAGCATGGTAACGCTGGGGGCCCGCTACGGCAGCGCGCAGTTGCCCCGGGTAGAGGTAGTGGATATGCGCCAGCCCGAGCTGGCGGGTTCCGGCAGCCTTTCGCTGCCACTGCTGGACGAGCTGGAACGCAACCTTGCCGTGGGGGAACAGTCTATTTTGCTGCTGAACCGCCGCGGCCACAGCACCCAGGTGAAGTGCCTGGCCTGCGGCAGCCTGCAAAGCTGCCCCGCCTGCGATATTCCCCTTACATACCACGCCGCCAACGAACGTTTGGTGTGCCACTACTGCGGCTATAGCCGCCCCCGCCCTCAAACCTGCCCCGAATGCGGCGGTGGCATGATACGCCTGGCCGGGCTTGGCACCCAGCGCATTGAAGAGCAGCTTACCGAAATTTTCCCCAAGGCCGGCCTGCTTCGCCTGGACGCTGACACCACGCTTTCTAAATTTTCTCTCGATAAGCATTTGCAACACTTTGGCGGGGGAAAATATGATATAATGATAGGTACACAAATGGTGGCCAAGGGGCTCGATTTCCCCAAGGTAACGCTGGTGGGTGTTCTCAATGCCGACCAAGCGCTTTACAGCCCCGATTTCCGCAGCTTTGAGCGCAGCTTTAGCCTTATTACCCAGGTGGTGGGGCGCTGTGGGCGCGGTGAGCTTGCGGGGCGTGCCGTGATACAAACCTATTCCCCCGAAAACCCCGTAATTGCACTGGCTGCGGCGCAGCTCTACCCGGAATTTTTTGAAGAAGAGCTTGCCAGCCGCCGCCTGCACCTTTACCCGCCCTTTTGTCGGCTATACTGCATTGGCTTTGCCGGTGAACAGCAGCAGGCAGTGCAGCAGGCAGCCTTCGAATTTGCGCAGCGTTTTGCCCAAGAGGCCGCTGCACACTACCCAGGCATGCCGGTGCGCCTTTTAGGGCCGGCCCCCTCGCCCACACCCAAGGTAGCCGGGCGCTGGCGCTGGCGGCTGCTGCTGAAGTGCCGGCGAGATAAAAACACCCATGCCCTGCTTTCCACCCTGCTTTGCCGCTTTGGGCAAAATACCGCTTTCCGGGGTGTTTCGGTTAGCATAGACCCTAACTACTAAACATTTCTATATCACCGCCAAAGGAGATTACGCATGGCAATCCGCAATATTCTCAGCGAGGAAGACCCCATTCTCCACAAGGTTTGCCGGCCTGTTGAAAAGTTTGATGCACGGCTGCACCAGCTGCTGGACGACATGGCCGAAACGCTGCACCAAGCCAACGGCGTGGGGCTTGCGGCACCACAGGTAGGCATTTTGCGCCAGGTGTTCATTGTGCTGGATGAAAATGAGCGCCTGCTGGAATTTGTAAACCCCAAAATGCTGGAACAAACCGGCAGCCAGGTTACCAACGAGGGCTGCCTTTCGGTGCCGGGCTACTATGCCTATACTGATCGTCCGCAAAAGGTAAAATTGCAGGCACAAGACCGCAAGGGCCGCACCTTTGAGGTTACTGCCAGCGGCCAAACTGCCAAGGCACTCTGCCATGAATACGACCACTTGCAGGGCGTTTTGTTCCGCCAGCATGTGGTGCGCGAAATGGAAGAGGACGAAGAATAACCAACCGGGCAGGGCCGCAAGCCTGCCGCCAACCCGGCGGCTGCAAAGGGCGGCGGCTTTGCTCTACCACTTGGGGCGGCGGCGGTTTTCCGCCGCCCCGGGCCAAGGGAATTTCCCTACGGAAATTCCCTTGGCCCGGGGCGCAGGCAAGCTGCCTGCGCCAGCCCGGTTGTTTATTTGCCCTCCGGGCAGCCAAAGCTTTCTTTGGCCTTGCCCAAAACTACAAGTAGAAAGCGAGCCTTTCGTTCATGGATCTACACTTTCTCGGCGCCGCTACCCACTACGGCTGTGGGCACCCCGGCACCCAGCTGGCCTACCAGGCCTTTCGCCAAAAGGGCCTGCCGCAGCTGTTGGCCGGCACCGGCTTTGGCTGCCGCCAGGGCCAGGCACTGGAAAGCCTGCCTGTCCCCCGGCCAACCTGCCGCCACAACATGAACAACCCCCGCCAGGTGCTGCAGCTCTGCCACAGGCTGGAACGCGCCGTGGCCGAAGTGCTGGGCCAGGGCGGCTTCCCCTTTATGGTGGGGGGCGACCATTCTGTCACCATGGGTTCACTGGCTGGGCTAAGCCGCTTTTATGCAAAGGACAAGCTTGCCCTTGTGTGGGTAGACGCGCATACCGATATTAACACCCCTGCCACCACCCCCAGCCGCAACATGCATGGCATGAGCATTGCGGCAGCCCTGGGGCTGTGCGGCCCGTTGCTTAGCGTGGGGGGCAGCGGCAGCCAAAAGCTGCTGGGCGAAAATGTGCATATCATCTGCGCCCGCAGCATCGACCCCCCTGAATATGAAATTATCCGCGAAAACGGGGTAAACCTATATACCATGCAGGAAATTCGCCGGCGTGGGCTGGCCGCTATTTTGGACGAGCTCTGTGCGAAACTTGCCGGAAAGGCTGTCTATCTAAGCTTTGATGTAGACGTGCTGGAAGGCCGGCATTTCCGCGCCACCGGCCTGCCGGTGCCAGACGGCCCCTCGGTTGCCGAAGTGCAGGAAATTCTCTGCCGTGTGCTGGCCACCGGCAATGTGGCGGCTATGGACTGCGTGGAATACAACCCCACTTTGGATGACGCTGCCGGCAGCGAGCTGCAAACGATCTTTGCCCTGTTGGGCAAGGCGCTGCAAAGCTTGGCGCAAGCCCGCGGGCAGGCAGAGGGTCTGGGCAGCCGCCCTTGCTGCTAAGCGGATATTCGCAATATAACTTCTAACAGAAAAGAGGATGCCTCATGCCCAATTTTGCCATCACTGCCGGGCAACTGCTGGCAGCACTGGGCGCGCACGGCCTGCTGTGCAGCCACACCTGCGACGAAACCCTTGCCATTCCCCATATCTCTTACGATTCCCGCAGCACTGCGCCGGGTGGGTTATTTGTTTGCAAAGGCTTTGGGTTCAAACCCGAATTTCTGCTGGCGGCTGCGCAGGCAGGTGCCGGCTGCTATATGGCGCAAGAGCAATTTCCCGAGGTTGCGCTGCCCGCCATTGTGGTAAGCGATGTACGCAAGGCTCTGGCAGTAGCCGCCGGCCTCTACTATAACTACCCTTCCAAACACCTTAAACTTATTGGCATTACCGGCACCAAAGGCAAAACCACCACCTCGTTTTACACCCGCAGCATTTTGGATGCCTGGCTACCCAAGCCCTCGGCGCTGCTTTCCACCGTGGAAATGTATTTGGGCGGCGAGGTGGAAGAAGCCCATTTAACCACGCCCGAATCGCTCGAGCTGCAGGCCTGCTTTGCCCAGGCGGTGCAAAACAATATAGAATATCTTACTATGGAGGTTTCTTCCCAGGCCTATAAGCTGCACCGGGTGTTGGGGGTCGATTTTGCCGTGGGGGTTTTCCTCAACATAGACGAGGACCATATCGGCCCCATGGAGCATAGCGATTTTGAAGATTATCTTACCTGCAAGCTACAGCTGCTACAGCATTGCCACACCGCCATTATTCACACCAAAACCCGCGAGTTTGACCGCGTGCTGCAAACCGCCAAGGCCCACGCCCGCCGTGTTATTCTTATAGGGGAGGACGAGCAGTCCGACTACCGGCTACAGCAAGTAGAAAAGCTTAGCCGCGGCTTTGCTTTTACCGTTACCGCCCAGGGCTGGAGCCACCGCTTTAGCATTGATATGGAGGGCCGCTTTAACATTGATAATGCGCTTGCTGCCATCGCCACCGCCAAAGCCCTCGGCGTGCCCGACGATGCCATTGCCCATGGTGTGGGCCATGTGGAAGTAAAAGGCCGCATGAATGTTTTTGAAAAAGACGGCGTGAAAATTATTGTGGACTACGCCCACAACCATTTAAGCTTTACCGAGCTTTTCAAATCTCTGCGAGAAGATTACCCCGAAAGCTCTATTACCACCGTGGTGGGCTGCCCGGGCGGCAAGGCTTACATCCGCCGGCGGGATATCGGCCGGTTGTGCGGCCAATTTGCCAACCTGGTTATCCTCACCGAAGAAGACCCGCAGCACGAGGATGTTTACGAAATTTGCCGCGATATTGCCGGCTATATCGAACCCTACGGCAAGGAATATGTTATAGAAGTAAACCGTACGGCTGCGGTGGAACGCGCCATACGTTCCGCCAAGCCCGGGGATATTGTGATTCTGGCGGGCAAGGGCGAAGAAGTGTACCAAAAGGTGCGCGGGCAGTATGAATATTATGAATCGGACCTTGCCATTGCCCGGCGCTGCGCACAGGAAGACGTGCAATAGTTTTACCCAACCAAAACAACTATGGAGGGGCACCATGCCGATACTCAATAAGAACGACCCCGCGGCGCTGGAGCGCTACAACGCCTTTGCCCGCAGCTCGCCTTATGCCAACGCCACGCAAGATACCGCATGGGCCCAGGTAAAGAACGATTGGCAGAGCGAGTATGTCTACCTGGAAGAAAAGGGTGAAATCGTCGCCGGCCTAAGCATTTTGTTTAAGCCGGTGCTGGCCGGCCGCAGCCTGGCCTATGCCCCTCGCGGCCCACTGTGCAACGTTTATGATACCGCGCTGGTGCAGCGCCTAGCTGCCGAAGCACTGCCGCTGCTGCGCCGCCACAAGGCCTTTGTGCTACGGCTAGACCCCGAGGTGCGCTACGAAACAGGCTTAGAGCAGGCCTACCGCCGCATTGGCTGGCAGGTGCGTAACAAGGGCTTCGACAAAACACAGCTGATCCAACCCCGCTACAACATGATGCTCGATCTTACAGATAAAAGCTGGGAAACCCTTATGCCCGAATTCAGCGAAAAAACCCGCTACAACATCCGCCTTGCAGCCCGCAAGGGGGTAACGGTGCGCCATTCCCGCAGCGTGGAAGACCTTGCCACCTTTGACGCAATTTACCGTGTAACTACCCAGCGCGACGGCATTGGCGCACGCCCCGCCAGCTATTTTCAGCGCATGCTGGCCGCCTACCCAGAAGATATGCTGCGCATTTACATTGCCGAGCATGAGGGCGAGGCGCTTTCGGCGGCCATTGCCATTTGCTACGGCGGCAAAATGTGGTATATCTACGGCGCTTCCTCTAACGAAAAACGCAACCTTATGCCCAACTACGCCATGCAGTCGGCCATGATTGCTTGGGCGTTGGAACGCGGCTGCAAGATATACGATTTTGGCGGCGTCTTCGTGCTGGATAAATCGAACGGGCTTTTCCGCTTTAAGGAAGGCTTTTGCCACACCCAAGGCACCACCGAGCTTATCGGCGAGCTAGACTGGGTGCAAAGCCCGCTGTGGTATCACCTTTTCACCCAAACCGTGCCGGCACTACAAAAAATTAAAGCCAACCTTACCAGGAGGAAATAGCCCCCATGCAGCAAATTCTCAGCTATATGCGCCGTGCTGTTACCCAGTACGGCATGATTTCTAACGGCGACCACATTGCCATCGGCGTAAGCGGCGGAAAAGATTCCCTGGCACTGCTCACCGGCTTAGCCCGGTTGCGCAGCTTTCTGGGGGTAGAGTTTTCGCTTACCGCCCTTACGCTCGACCCCGGCTTTGGCGGCAAGCCTACCGATTATTCGGCCGTTGCCGCCCTTTGCAAACAGCTAGATGTCCCCTACATAATTAAGCCCACCAACATTGCAGAGATCATTTTTGATATCCGCAAAGAAAGCAACCCCTGCTCGCTGTGCGCCCGCATGCGGCGGGGTGCCCTGCACGACCTTGCAAAAGCCCACGGCTGCAACAAGCTGGCCCTAGGCCACAACTACGACGATGCGGTAGAAACCTTTATGATGAACCTTTTTAACGAAGGGCGTATCGGCTGCTTTCGGCCGGTTACCCACCTTTCGCGCAAGGATATTACCGTAATACGCCCGCTGGTGTTTGCCCCCGAAAAGGATATTGTGCGGGCGGTGCGCCGGGCCGAGCTGCCGGTGGTAAAAAGCCCCTGCCCGGTGGATAAAACCACCAACCGCCAAACCACTAAGCTGTTTCTGCTGGAACTGGAAAAGCAAAACCCCGGCATAACCAAACGCATATTTGGCGCTATGCAGCGCGCCGGGGTAGACGGGTTTTAGTAAATATCCCCCGGCATAGCCGGGGGTATTCCATATGCCGGCATAGCCCTCTTTTCTTCGCTTACACACCAAACGGTAATACCATCTGCCAGTTGCGCAAAGGTGGTGTATGCGATAAACTGTTTATGTCGTTCAGGCCCATCCATATATCCTCCCTTTGCCTATTTGTGCCGTTAGCAGACCGCACTTTTAGGATAGCAAAGGGAGTTTTTATGTCTTTATACTCTGCAGTAGCCTTTTGAACCGCTGGCCTAGCCAGTGGTTTACACTGCAAAAATTCTCGCTTGCAATTCATATTGCAAGCGAGAATGCTTTCTTTATTGATAAACCGTGTACCCGGCCTATTACTATTTATTTTGTCTTGGTGGCTGCTTCTAGCATGCGCAGCAGGGCCCGGCCAAAGGTAAGGCGTTCCACCGCCTGCGAGGCCACAATTGGGTATTCGCCCAACACCTCTTCGCCACACAGCACCTCTATGCTGCCCAGCTTTTGCCCTTGTTCCACTGGCGCTTCCACTTCTTCCACCAGGTTTACCTTTTGGGTTATCTCACCTTTTTTACTCTTTTCAATAACAAAGCTGGGGGGTGCGTCGGTAGTGGGGGCAATGGTGGCTTCTACACCCATGCGCACCTTCACCGGTAAAAGCTCGGCGGTGGGCGGCGCGGGCAAATACACCTGGTAGCCTGCAAAGCCCATATCCAGCAGAGAGCGGGCGGCGGCAAAGCGCTGGTCGCTGGTGGGGCTGCCCATTACCACGGCAATTAGGCCCATGCCGTCGCGTTCGGCGGTGGCCGAAAGGCAGGAACCCGCCCCCGAGGTGGTGCCGGTTTTCAGGCCGGTGGCGCCTTTATAAAAGCGCACCAGGCGGTTGGTGTTTACCAGCTCGGTCTGGCCGCCGCGCAGGCTATCCATCCAAACGGTTGTGTAGGTTTTAATGGCGGGGTATTTCATTAGCTCGCGCGACATTATGGCAATGTCGTAGGCCGAGGTTAGGTGCCCCTCTTCATCTAGGCCGGCACTGCACATAAAGGTAGTGTCGTTCATGCCCAAACGCTTGGCTTCCTGGTTCATCATTTCCACAAAGGCCATTTCACTGCCGGCCACATGTTCGCCCAGGGCATAGGTGGCATCGTTGGCGCTGGCAATGGCTGCGGCCTTTAAAAGGTCGCCCACGCTCATTTGCTCGCCTTCTTTTAGCCATATTTGGCTGCCGCCCATTTGCGAGGCTTCTTTGCTTACGGTTACCATATCTGCCAGCTTAATTTGGCCGCTTTCCAGCGCCTGCATTACCAGTAGCAGGCTCATTATTTTCGTCACCGAGGCGGGGGGCAGTTTTTCGTGCTCGTTGAGCGCAAAAAGCACCTTGCCTGTGCTTTGTTCCAGCAAAATGGCCGAACGCACCGGCAGGTTTTCTTTGGGGTTCAGCGCCGCCGCCTGTTCAATTTCTTGGTCAATTACACTGGGGGCAACGGTGGGCACTGCTACTTCGCTATCAAATTCCAGTGCGGTAGCCCAAACGCCCAAACACAGCGAAAGGGCGCAGGTAAGCAGCAACACCCGCAAAAACAACGCTATGCTATTAGTTTTCCGCATAATCCTCAACTCCAGACTTTTTTAAAGCATATGCAGTTTTGTTTACGAATATGGCAACAGGCTAGAAATGCAATTATTTTCATTTTGTATAAAAATAAAATGTTCAAAAATTCTGCTGTACTGCACAAAAGCTGCTGCTAATTTTATATAAAACGGGTTTTTTTCCACATTTTCTTGACTTTATTCTCTCAAAGTAATAGAATATATACGGCATGTAATATTGTTTTTTGAGTAAGGGGTTTTTCCTTTTTCAATAAAACGACAGTGAATGCTTACGGTTTTGAACGAAAACTGAATACAAAAGACAAAAGGAGGTTCCGGATAGCATGGAATGGTTCAGCCTTGTCATTTGCGGGGCTGTGGCTCTTGTAGTTGGGTTGGCTATCGCCTTTCCCTTAGGCGTTCAGTATAGAAAAAGGGTTGCGGAGGCCGAGCTGGGTTCGGCAGAAGAAGAGGCCAAGCGGTTGGTTAGCGACGCAATCAAAACTGCTGAAAGCAAAAAGAAAGAGGCTCTGCTTGAGGCCAAGGACGAAATTTTTAAGATGCGTGCCGAAGCAGACCGGGATATTAAAGAGCGCAGAAGCGAAGTGCAGCGCCAGGAGCGCCGCCTGGTACAAAAGGAAGAATCCTTAGACCGCAAAATGGAAAACCTGGAAAAGAAAGAAGAAACCCTGCAGGAGAAAATGGCGGCAGCCGAAGAAAAGCTGCAGGAATCGGAAGCCATTAAGCGCCGCCAGTTAGAAATGCTGGAGCGCATTTCCTCTCTTACCGCCGAGCAGGCCAAGGAATACCTGCTGGCAAACCTTGAAAACTAGCTTACCCATGAAAAAGCCCTGAAAATTAACGCTTTTGAGGCCCGCACCCGCGACGAAGCAGACCTGAAAGCGCGGGAAATTATTTCGCAGGCTATTCAGCGCTGCGCGGCCGACCATGTTTCGGAGGTTACCGTTTCGGTTGTGCCGCTGCCCAACGATGAAATGAAGGGCCGCATTATTGGCCGCGAGGGCCGAAACATACGCACGCTGGAAACCCTTACCGGCGTAGACCTTATTATTGACGACACACCCGAGGCGATTACGCTTTCCAGCCATGATAGCGTTAAGCGCGAGGTTGCCCGCATTTCGCTGGAGCGCCTGATACAGGATGGCCGTATTCACCCCGCCCGCATTGAGGAAACGGTGGACAAAGCCCGCCGC
>CAYYOY010000005.1:0-18303 GCA_964473265.1 uncultured Oscillospiraceae bacterium | reverse complement strand
CCTTGCTTTGCAGGCGTGTAGGCTACACCCGCAGCATTTATTTTGTAAGCAGCTTTTCCACTATAAAGGGCGGACGCGCCTTGGTTTCCATATAAATTTTGCCGATATATTCACCTATCACACCCAAGCAAAGTAGCTGTAAACCACCCAGCAACCAAACCGAACCCACCTGCGTAGCCCAGCCCGGCACAGTGTAGCCAAACAGCTTTTGCAGCAGCACCCACACCAACGCCAACAGGCTAACGGTAAAAATGCCAACACCTAGCCCGGTAATAAAGCGTATAGGCTTCACCGAAAAAGAGGTTATGCCATCCAGCGCAAAGGCCAGCATTTTCTTTAGCGGATATTTACTTTCACCGGCCATGCGCTCGCCGCGCTTGTAGTGCACCACACCGGTTTGAAAACCCAGCAGCGGCACCATGCCCCGCAAAAAAAGGTTTACTTCACGAAAGCGCAGTAGCTCTTCCAGCGCGCGGCGGCTCATTAGGCGGTAATCGGCATGGTTTTTTATCACATCTGCCCCCATGTAGCGCATAAGGGAATAAAAAGCGCCCGCCGTGCCGCGCTTAAAAAGGGTATCTGTTGTACGGTCGTTGCGCACGCCATATACAATCTGGCAGCCCTCGGCATATTTTTCTAAAAACCCGTCGATAGCGTCAATATCGTCCTGCAAGTCGGCATCCAGCGAAACGCAGGCCTCGCAACGTGTGCTGGCGGCTTCCAGCCCGGCTAGCAACGCATTTTGGTGGCCACGGTTGCGGCTGAGCTTCAGCCCCTCAAAGGGGCCATTTTGGTTATAAAGTTCTTCAATTATACTCCAGGTAGCATCTCGGCTGCCATCATCTACAAACAAAATACGGCTGCCTGCCGCAGCTTGTCCACCCTCTATAAGCCTTTCCAGCTTTTGGGCAAGCTGCCGCGCCGTTTCGGGCAGCACTTCTTCCTCGTTATAACAAGGCACTACCAGATATAGCACAGGAGCAGACATTTTACAACCCGCTTTCATTTTAACTTTTTCCACAGCCTGCAGCTAAAAAGCGAAGGCATTAAAACTTTTTACTAACACCGGGCAGGTGCAACTGCTTTGTGGCTTATGCGAAAAACACCAACGAAGCCCTTTGCGTGTGAGTTAGGTGTTTTGCCCCGAAAAAAACTACAGCCCACCAGGGCTGCACAGATTATACGGCCGCCACCACCGCTACCGGTTGCGCACATGAATGCTTACCATGTTTTCGCTGGTAAGGTTGGTGTTAAGGTCTATGGAATACTTAAAATCGACACGGCCGCCCTCTTCGGTAAGGTTGGTAATAATTTTATCGCCCGAAATACCTACGGTAATGCTGCCGTAGCCGGTATCGTAGTTGCACTGGTGGCGCACGCCCCGCTCTATTACCAGCTGGCTGCGGTTGGCACCCGAGCGCATAAGGGTTACACAGCGGTCGCCGTCAATTTTCACTGTGGTGCGCGAGCCCTCGTAGCCGGTGGCCTCGCTCTCATTATAAATAATATAAAAACTGCCTTCTTTTTGGTACATTGCGCCCACTGTCATAAGCTCGGTGGTTTCCTCTTGGTCGTCAACGCGCTGGCAGCCCTTTATGGTAATGAGCCTGTCCTCTTTCACTTTACAGCCCCCTGTCGTACCTTGTTTAAAGTATGGTATGAAGTGTGTGTCGTTATACCATAACGGCCATGCCGGTATAACGTATAAAATAGTATTCTATGATAAAAGGCAGATACGAATCCGCCGGGAATAAATAAGAGCATTCAAAGCCCTAGGTGCTGCAGGTTTTTAGGGCGCCGGCAGTCATGCCACGCAACCGCATAACCCTTTTAATCGAGGCTGTCTAAATCTACCTGGTGCAGATTACCACCCAAGCTATCGCCCAAAAACAGCTCGGCCACGCCGTGAAAGCCTTCTAGTGCATCGGTAACATAAAATTCGCAGCCGCCCGCCTGCCCTTCGGCCAGCATATCCTGCTGCGAAAGAAAGCTGCGCAGGCTGCGGGCCGTTTCCAGCCCGGGGTCTATCAGCCGCACACGGTGTTCCAGCACTTCGTCAAAAATATCCTGCAGCATTGGGTAATGGGTGCAGCCGAGTATCAGTGTGTCTATGCCTTCTTCCAGCATGGGCTTTACATACATTTCTACCGCCAGGCGTGCCAGCGGCTCTTTGGGCGAAACCAGCCCCTGTTCCACAATAGGCACCAGTAGCGGGCAGGCCTTGCCCACAATGCGCACCTCGGGGCGAATGCTGCGCATAAGCCGGCCAAATTCCCCTAGGCGTATGGTAGCCGGTGTGCCCACCACACCAATTACCCCACTGTCGGAAGTGGCGCAGGCCGCCTGCGCGGCGGGCAGCAACACACCAAAAAAAGGCACTGCCAGCCCCTTGCCCACCCCGTGGGGAATGGTGGAGCTTACCGTGCCGCAGGCCGCCACAATAAGCTTTACATTGTGGCGCAGCAGAAAAGCAATGTCTTGGTTGGCATATTTCATAATGGTTTCGCGGCTACGGGTGCCATAGGGCACCCGGCCGGTATCGCCAAAGTAGACAATATTTTCATCGGGCAGCAGGCGGCGCAGCTCGCGCACGGTGGTAAGGCCGCCCAGGCCGGAATCGAAAACGCCTATAGGACGGTTATCCATAGTATCCTCCCGGAAGGAAAACAAGCTGAATTTCTTGCGCTTGCTCGCTCTTTTAACCCTCTTGCTTCTGAAACGCAAGCGCTACCAATTTGCGCACAATTTCTGGGTATTCAAGCCCCGAGGCCATAAACAGCTTGGGGAACATGCTAATGCTGGTAAAGCCGGGAATGGTATTAATTTCGTTGAGCACCACGCCGCCGTCGCTACACACAAAAAAGTCTATACGGGCAAAGCCCTGACAGCCCAGTGCGCGGTAGGCGGCAACGGCCAAGCGGCGCACCTCTTGGGCGGCAAATTCCGAAATGCGGGCGGGTATGTAAAGCTGGGTAGAGTCATCCAGATATTTACCTTCGTAATCGTAAAACTCGTGGGTGGGGGCAATTTCGCCCACCACTTGGGCGGCAACGGGTTCTTGGTTGCCCATTACAGCCGCTTCCACTTCCTGCCCTACAATAGCTTGCTCAATGAGCAGCTTTGCGTCGTAGCGCAAGGCTTCTTCCAGTGCCGGGCGCAACCCCTCGGGCGCGGCCACCTTGCACACCCCCACCGAAGAACCTGAATTGGCGGGTTTTACAAACACAGGGTAGCCCAGCTTTTCCGCCACCTGGCTTTGCAGGGCGAAAAAGCTCTCTTCGCTTTGCAGGGTGGTGGCATCGGCCTGCAGCCAGGGTGCGTTGGGAATACCGGCGGCGCTGCACAGCAGCTTGGTTACGCATTTATCCATGCAGGCGGCGCTTGCAAGCACACCACAGCCCACATAAGGGATGCCCGCCAGCTCAAAAAGCCCCTGCATCGTTCCGTCCTCACCATTTTTGCCGTGCAAAACAGGAAAGACAACATCCAGCCGCAGCAGGCGGCCATCTTCCAGCAGTAGGCCGTGGTGCGCGGCATCGGGCGAGATACGCGCGGGGGTGGCCTTGCCGCTTTCCAGCCAGCGGCCGGCCGCCATATCTTCCAGGCTGCCGGTGTAATGGTACCATCGGCCGTCCTTATCTATGCCAATCAGCACCGGCTCGTATTCCTGTTCGGGGCAGTTGGCCGCCACCGAAGCCGCCGAACGCAGCGAAACCTCGTGCTCGGTGGAAGCACCACCGAAGAGTATCCCCAGGGTTTTCTTTGGCATGGTGGTTTTCATCCTTTCGGCAGGGAAATTCACGCAGCGGCCACTGCGCTACTTTTAAGATATGCGGCAAATGCGCCTTGCATGTATAATTGCAGCGTGTGCCTACACCCCAGTGTTGGGGTTTTTGCTTACGCCGCCGGTGCTTTCGTTTGTGGCAGGGGCGGAAGAAGCGGCTGCGGGAGCCGCAGCACCTGCACCGGAAAGCGCCTTGCTGCTAATAACATAGGCACCCAGTGTGTCGGTAGTGGCGGTGTAGCCGCCCTTGGCCGCGTCGTAGCTGCCGAAAGCCTGCAAGCTGCCGTCGCTTTTAATTTGGTAGACATATTCGTTGCTGGAGGCTTTAATGGTAAGCTTGCCGGGAATATTGAAAACCGGGGTGTTAATCCAGCGTAAAAAGCGCATGCTTACGCCGGAATATTTAGAGGTAACAGCCGAATTGGCAGCTGTGGTAGTGCCTAGGAAAAGGCTATCTTGCCCCATTACCTTGGCTTCAAAAACAGCACCTTCAAAATTGCCCACAAAGTTGTAGGTAGCTTTATCGGGGTTGCTTACGCTGCTATCTCTAAAACGAACCATGTAGTTTTGGTAATCGTAGGGCAGGCCGTAGCTGTTGGTACCATAGGGCTCCATATCCAGGCGCTGAATTTGCAGCAGCGTAACATCACCGCCCACAATTTCGCATACATAGCGGTCCAGGCGGGTGTTGTAGCCGAAGGTATCGGCCTTTTTCTCGGTGCGTTCTTTATCTAGAATGCTAATAGTGCCTACAATTTCCACATCGTTATAAAGGCCGTAGTTATCTTTAAACTCTACCACAACCTGGTTGAGGGTATCGTCAATATACACGCGGGAAATATACTTGGCACACTTGGAAGTAAAGTTATACCCTACGTCGTAGTTGCTTTTGTAAAGGGTATACGGCGGGGGCGCACCCTGAAAGTTTTCAAAATCGCCTATATCAAGCTTTAGGGTTTCGCCGGGTGCCAGCGACGCGCTTACCGCATAGGCCGGTACCGCAGCCCCCGCCAACAGGCAAACAGCCAGAAGTATGCCGAACAGTTTTTTCATTGTAGTGCTCCTCTCGTTGGTGGTTGGTGCGTCCGCCGGTAGTGTGGAGGACGGGCTTGTGCTGTCAATCTTATAGAAATATTATACCATAGCTTACCAAAAAAGCAATCAGACCCTAAAGCTTAAAAATTTATTAACAGAAGGCATAACAGCTGTATATACGACAAGGCCTAACATATTTCGCGCATTTTTCTTGTAGTATAAAATTAAAGTTTTTATTTGAGAGGAATGTTGAAATGAAACGGATTATAGCAATTTTATTAGCTGTTGTTTTAGCGTTTGGAAGCACAGTTGCAGCCGCTGCACATAGTGGGCGTACCGATTCCGCCGGTGGACATAAAGACAATAAAAATGCCAGTGGGCTGGGCTACTACCATTACCACCACGGCATGGGCCCGCATTTGCACCCCGACGGCGTTTGCCCGTATACCACAAGCAACTCAACAAGCCAAACTCAATCTAGTACCAAGCCATCATCGCTTTCGGCTTCTGTATCCTCCTCAGCACCTACCATACCCAACAATTCCTTTACCAGCGCAGAAAACTCTATTTTGCAGCAGGCCAAACAAATATTGTCGCAAGGCTACACCGCTTTAACACTGCAAAATCCAAAAGAACTGAGCCTACCCTTGTTAAATGCTCTAACACAGACAGCCAGTGATTACAGTAAAAAGATAACACTGCATTGCGAAACCATACTTAATGGCAAAATGGTTGTGCGCATTTCCTTTAACACCGCTCTTGCTTCAAGCGGCATTCTTGTAGAAGCAGCTGTAGACGGCAAACAGGTTGAAGAAACAAAAGCAGATTTTAGCATGTGGTTTAATGCCCCCATTGCCATAGTGGTATTTACGCAAAGCAAAGAATTTGGCTGTCCTGTGGAAATACTGGCTAACCTTGACCTTTCCTCCTTAAACATAAAAGAGCTGGTCGTTTACTCCTTTGATAGGCAGGCCAACACCATTACCCTTATTTCTCCGGAAAATTGCAGCGTGGATGAAAACGGCACCCTGCATGTACGAACCTCGCTGGCAGGCGAACTTATTGTAACGGACCGTTTTTTATAGCCCCGCAAAAACAAAAATGCCCCTCTGCTTTAACCATGGTTAAGGCGGGGGGCATTTTTCTATGCCGCTACCGCGCAGGCGGCAGGCCATCCCCTAAAAAGTAGCGCAGCAGGGCAATTTGGCTTTTGGCGTCGGTTATTTCCCCGGCCAGCAACATTTGGCGCACCTGCGCAGGCGGCAGCGCGGCGACGGTAAGAAACTCGCCTTCATCCAACTGTGCGGCACAGGGCGTAAGCTTGCGGGCCAGGTAAACATAAATTTTCTCGGTGCAGTAGGCGGGTGTGGGGTAAAGGGTGGTGAGCAGGGTAAATTCTGCGGCGGCATAGCCCGTTTCTTCGGCGAGCTCGCGGCGGCCGCAGGCTTCGGGGTTTTCGCCCGGGCTGCGCTTGCCGGCGGGAATTTCCCACAGGCACTGGCCGGTGGGGTAGCGGAACTGCCGCACCAGCAGGATATTGCCGTTTTCGTCCACGGCCAATACGCCCACGCCGCCGCTGTGCTGCACCACCTCGCGCAGGGTGGTGGTGCCGTCTTCCAGCTCTACGGTATCGCGGCAAAGTGTAAGAATTTTGCCCTCGTAAAGAGTTGTGCCCTGCAGGCGTTTTTCGGTATGTTCCATAACGGCTCCTTTCCCTAAAAGCTGCCCTTGCAGCCGGTACTATTTGAAAGTTTGTACGGCATATAGCTTTACAGATTAGAAGTTAGAGGCGCATGGTTGGCAGACAACTATTTATCTGAAGGCATCTTACCACCATTGCTCCACTGCAAACCGGCCAGCAGGCCTTGGCGAAGCGCGCCCGGCAAGCCCCAGCTCCAGCCGCCCGACGGCCTGCCAGTTGTGCACCTGGCTGCCCTACCTTCCCACAGCCAACCTCTCGCTTCGCACCTCTAGCTTCCGAAGGAGGTTTGCCAAATGTTACAGTCCTTTTATACCAGCCCGCCTACCTACCGCAGGCTTCAAGAGGCCATTTATTGCCTGCGCGGGGAATACCCCGCCTTAAAGGTTTACCCTATTGGCCGCAGCACTCTGGGGCGGGGTCTCTTTGCCCTTACGCTGGGCGAGATTCAGCGTTCGGCCCTGTATGTGGGGGCGGTGCACGGCAGCGAATGGCTTACCGCCTTGCTGCTTATGCGCTTTTGCGAGGATGTTTGTATGGCACTTAAAGAGCACCGGCCACTGGCAGGCATGGATATTACCCATATGCTGGAGGGTAATTCTATTACCATCATCCCCTGCCTGAACCCCGACGGGGTAGAAATTGCCATAGACGGCCCCTGCACTGCCGGGCGCTATGCCCAGCGGGTGGCCGCCATGTGGCCCGACCGGCGGGTAATCTGGCAGGCCAACGCCCGGGGGGTAGACCTAAACCACAACTTTGATGCCGGCTTTGAAGAACTGCGCCAGCTGGAAATTAAGGACGGCATTACCGGCCCCGGCCCTACAAAATATGGCGGGCCGGCCCCCTTTAGCGAATGCGAAAGCCGTGCCTTGGCAGGCTTTTGCCGCAGCAATGCCATTCGGCAATCCTACGCCTTTCATTCACAAGGGGAGGAGATTTATTATAAGTATGGCGAACACACGCCCACCCGCAGCCGGCTTATTGCCCAAGTGCTGGGGGCCTCTTGCGGCTACCGGGTGGCCACGCCCCGAGGCACAGCCTCGCACGGCGGCTTTAAGGATTGGTTCATCGATAAACTGCACCGCCCGGGCTTTACCTTTGAAATTGGGCGAGGGCGCAACCCACTGCCCATTGCCGAGCTGGAACCAATCTACGCGCGGCTTATTGAAACACTGCTGTTGGCCACGGTGCTATAAGGGCTAAATAGGCATGCTGCCTACCGCAGTGCCAACAGCGGGTTTCGCTGTGCTTCTTCGGTGTTGTAGTAAAGCTGCTGTGCAGCTTGGCGCATAAAATCGTACTGTGTTGTGGGGGGCGGCGTTTCGCGCAGGTTTGCCCCGCCAAAGGTAATTTCTTCGTCCAATAGGCGCTGCTCGTCACCAAAGGGCAGCGCCACACTTATAGCCTCTTGCAGGGCTGCCAACAGCAGTGGGTCTAACCGGGTGGCGGTTTCTTCATCCAGCAGAAGCAGGCTGCAATCGAGGTAGTGGCCGGTGGTAAGCAGGTAAAAGCGTTCCTGTTGGGTTTGGGCCAGCCCCAGCTGGACATAGCTAAGCTCCAACACGGTGGCTGTGCGCTGCAAAAGCGGCGTAAGCGTACTATCAAAGGGGGCCAGCGTGGTGCTTTCTGCTTCCATGCTGCGAAAAAGCTCGCTGCCCTGGGCGCGCTGCAGTAGCACGCGCTGGGTTAGCATTTTGGCCTCTGGGTAGTAGCGGCGGGTGGAAAGCAAATAGCAGCCCCCCATGTAAAAGCCGGCCAAGGCCCTAGCCTTGGCAAGCCTGCCCATGAGCGCCAGGCTTTCGGGGGCATTGAGCGCAAGGTTTAGCCGGTTATAACCGGTGAAAAAATAGGGCTGCTGCAGTATATCAAACTCGGGGTAGGCTATCGCCAGCTCTTCCAGCGGCACAAGCGCCAATCCCTTCTCCAGCCCCTGCAGTGCGCCGCCCGTGGCCTGGGTTATCTCCAGTAGCAGGCGGCCGCCGCTGGCTTTGGCGGTTTCATCTGCCAAAAGCTGCATGGTTTGCTGGGTTAGCGTATCGGCCTCGGCGGGCAATGTTAGAAAAAGCTGCAGCGCGGGTAGGTCTTGCGCAGGCTGGGTAGCCCCGGGGGCCTGGGGCGTAGCGCAGCCGGCCAGCAGCAGTGCCAGCGCCAAAACCAGCGATATTGCCCGCATTTTAAAACCCCCTTCAAGCCGTGTGAAAAGCTAGGCCGGTAGCTCTTCTACCCGCCACAGCACCGCAAAGCCCACCACAAACAGCAGGGCTATGCTGAGCACCCCGCCCCGGCTGCTGCCGGTAACAGCGGTAATAACCGCCATGAGCAGCGGGCCGAGAATGGTTGCATATTTGCCCAGAATATTGTAGAACCCAAAGTATTCATTGCTGCGCTCTTTGGGGACAAGCCGCCCAAAGTAAGAGCGCGAAAGGGCCTGTATGGTGCCCTGTACAATTGCCACACAAATAGCTAACACCCAAAACTGCCAGGCGGTGCTTAAAAAGTAGCCGAAGACGCAAATGCCCATATAGATGGCAATGGAAAACAAAAGAATACCCTTGGCTGAAAAACGCTTGACCAGCCGCGCCATTACCAGCACGGCGGGAAAGGCCACCAGCTGGGTTACCAGCAGGGCTAAAATCATCTGGTCGTCGGGCACACCTACATCCGCCCCAAAGGAGGTAGACATTTTAATAATGGTATCTACCCCATCAATATAAAAGAAGTACGCCAGCAGGAATAGCGCCACCTGGCGCTCGCGGCAGATATCTCGCAGTGTTTGCAGCACACCCTTAAGCGATTGCCGCACATAGCCCCTGGGTGCAGCGCCGCGGTGAAAGCGCTGGCGCACAAATTTTTCCATAGGCAGGCTAAAAAGCAGCCACCAACCGCCGGTGATGACAAAGCTTACCTTTACAGGCAGGCTGCCGCCCATGTGGAATGGGTCGAGCAAAATGAGAACTATGCTGGCAATAAAGGGAATGCAGCTGCCCACATAACCCAGGGCATAGCCCAACGAAGATATGTAATCCATACGGCTGTCGTCGGTAACGTCCACCAAAAAGGCATCGTAAAAATTATTGGCACCGGCGTAGCCCAGGGCGGCCAGTAGGTTTGCTCCCAATAAAAAGGCGTAGTTATCGCTTACTGCCATGGCAAACATGCTTACCAAGCCCAGCAGCAAAAAAAGGTTGAATAAGCGCTTCTTTTTGCCGGAATAATCGGCCATGGCACCCAGCACGGGCGAAAGCAGCGCCACCACAAACGTGCCGGCCGATTGTATAATGCCCCAGTGGGTGGTAACCTGAAAGGTATCGTAGCCCGCTGCCTGCCCCACCGATTTCAAGTAGATGGGAATTACCGCGGTAACCAACAAAATGTAGGCCGAATTCGCAACATCGTACAGCGACCAGCTAAGCTCGGCGGCGGAAAGCCCTTGCTTTTTTCTTGCAGGCATTACAAGCAGCCCCTTTCAGTGATGCTATGGTGTAGTATATATCTGTACAGGCAAGCGAGTGTGGAAAATTCGACACGCTTGTCCTCACCCGGGTTGCTATACTTGGTTTAATATACCCTCCGCCCGGTGGCAACTCAACTAAAAAGGCGTTTTCTTGCCTCTATTATAAGCGAAAGGCTTTGCATTTACAATGTATATAAGGTAAAATATAAAAAGTATCTGCTACGGTTCGCTATAGCAAATTTCTGCAAGGGAGGCGTTAAGCCATGCCAGACTTCACCACCCACTACCTTTTTGGACAAACTGTAGTGCCCCAGCTTTCTCACCGTCTGCAAAGCGTTTGCCGGCAGTATTTTGACGCCTTTAATTGGGGCTGCCAGGGGCCCGACCTGCTGTTTTACCGCAACCCTTTGGGTGGCTCGCCGCTACACGGCTTAGGCGAACAAATGCACAGCCTGCGCACCGATGACTTTTTTTATGAAATGGCGCGTTACATAGCCCAACGGCGGGGCAAGCGGGAATATTACCTGCTGGTAGCTTATTTGTGTGGCATGCTCTGCCACTATTACGCCGATAAAACCTGCCACCCCTATGTGTTTTTCCACGAAGTGCGCCTGGGTGCCGGCCGCCCCCGCCAGCAATGGGGTGCGATTCATGGCCAAATTGAATGTGATATTGATATTCAGCTCTACCCATATTACACCGGGCTGGATATTGCCGATTTTAAGCCCGTGGTGCACTACCCACTAGGCGATGCCCTGCAGCGTAGCGTTGCCGCTTTATACGACCATTTGCTGCGCACGGTCTACAGCCAAGAGGTAAGCCAGCGCGAGCTTTACACCTGTTTTAATGATATGCAGCGCTACACGCGCCTTTTTCACGATAAAACCGGCATGGTGCGCAGCATGGCGTTGCTGGCCGAAAACTGGGGCAAGGGCTATGCCGGGCGCTATTCGGCCCACTTTAAGCACCACCAGGTAGGCTGGGATGCACTCAACCTGGGCCGGCGCAGTTGGCACAAAATTGGCGATGCCGCCCACCCCCGCAGCGAAAGCATACCCCAGCTGCTGGAGCTTGCCCAAACCGAAGCGCTGCTGGCACTCGAACGCTACTACACCATGGTGGAGACCGGCCGTATAGACCAGCTGCACTACCGCGAAAGCTTTTCAGAAGGTGCGCCTTTGCCCGGCGCAAGCTAGTATAGGGTAGGTAGGGCCTGCCCCCGTGCGGGTTGAAGTACCACCCGCCTATTCCTTTCCCCCCACCACAGCGCCCGGGTGGCGCGCATGAAAAAACCGCCGGTTGCCACAAAAAGGTTTCGCCCCGCCCGGGCCCGGGCGGGGCGAATTGTTTGGCACACGCAAGCGGTTTTTTCATCAGCCGGCTTTGCCGGCTGCGCAAGGGGCAAGAGAATTCCCATCCGGGAATTCTCTTGCCCCTTGCGGCGCGCCACCCCCGGGCGCTGTGGCGGGGGTAAGGCGGCAAAAGTGCAAGCCGTATTAATATGCTGCCAGCAAGCTACGGGTAGCCTGCGAAAGAGCAGCAACCAAAGACTCGGCCTGCTCGCCGGTTTCGGCTTTAATAGAATAGTAGAGTTTAAGCTTGGGCTCGGTGCCCGAGGGGCGCACAATTACACTGCCCACCCCTCGCAGGCTATATTCCAGCACTTTGGAAGCAGGCAGGCCGGTTTCACCGCTTGTTTGCCCGGTTATCTTGCCGGTTTTATAATCGGCCACACAGATTACGGGGCAACCCCCCAGCTCGGTGGGCGGGCAGTTGCGCAGGCTTTCCATCAGCGCATCCATTTTCTTCATGCCATCGGCACCCTCAAAGGCCAGGCTTTCTACAAAGTTTTTGTACCAGCCATATTTATTATAAAGCTGCTCCAGGGCGTCAACCAGGCTCATACCCTGGGCTTTATACCAAGCGGCCATTTCGCATATCATCACCGAGGCGTTTACGGCGTCTTTATCGCGCACATAGGCACCGGTAAGGTAGCCGTAGCTTTCTTCAAAGCCCAGCAGGTAGCGTTCGGCCTGGCCCTGGCTTTCCAGCTTGGCCAGCCATTCGCCAATGTACTTAAACCCGGTGAGGATGCTTTTTATCTCCACGCCATAGGCCTGTGCCACCGCGTCGGCCATGGTGGTGGTTACAATGGTGCGGATAGCAATGGGGTTCCGCGGCATGCGGCCCTGCTCCTGCCGGGTGCGGCAGATATAATCCAGCAGCAGCACACCCATCTCGTTGCCGGAAATTAGGCGCGGGCCGGCGGGGGTTTGCACGGCAGCACCCACACGGTCGCAGTCTGGGTCGGTGGCCAGCAGTAGGTCGGCCCCCAGCTTTTCGCACAGAGCCAGGCCCTTTTCCAACGCCTGGTGAATTTCAGGGTTGGGGTAGGGGCAGGTGGGAAAGTTGCCGTCAGGCTGTTCCTGTTCGGGCACTACAGTAATATCCTTTAGCCCCATGCGGTTCAGCGCTTCCAGCACGCAGCGGCGGCCGGCGCCGTTCAGGGGGGTATACACCAGCTTTAGCCCCGAAGCGCCTGCCGTACCCGGGCGCAGCTGCTCTTGCAGCACCCGCTCAATATAGCTTTGCACCAGTGCTTCGTCTATATAGGCAATGCTGCCGTCGGCCAGGCCCTGCTCAAAGGGTTTGTAGAGGACATCGGCAAAAATATCGGCAGCCTGCATGTTGGCCAGCACGGCATCTGCCGCTTGCTCGCCAATTTGGCAGCCGGTTTCGTCGTAGGCCTTGTAGCCGTTGTACTTGGCGGGGTTGTGGCTGGCGGTTATTACCACGCCGCCCTGGCAGCCAAGGCTGCGCACGGCATAAGAAAGCGCGGGCGTAGGCATAAGCTCGCGGTATATCCAGGCCTTAATGCCGTTGGCGGCAAATACACCGGCGGTTTCGCGGGCAAAAAGCTCGCTGTTAATGCGGCTATCGTATGCAATGGCCACGCTGGGGCTCTTAAAGTTTTGCAGCAGATACTGCGCCAGCCCCTGGGTAGCCAGGCGCACTGTGTAAATATTCATGCGGTTGGTGCCGGCCCCCAGCACCCCACGCAGGCCGGCTGTGCCGAAGGCCAGCAGCGTATAAAAGCGCTCGTAAATTTCCTGGGGCTGCCCGGCAATACCGGCCAGCTCTTGCGAAAGCGCATCGTCCTCCAGCGGGTGGTCGCACCAGCGTTTGTAAAGTTCCTGCTCGTTCATGGCCATGGCCTCCTATGTCACAAACTTTGTCTGTTTTAACTATAAGTTTTCCGGCGGGGGGTGTCAAGAATTTTTATGGTATGTTGAAAAATATTCCAACCTTCCCTTTCCGCGCTGGACAATCCCCCTCTTTTATGCCACAATAGACTACAGACGCTTCCAAATTTCGACAAAAAGGGACGTGGGGGAATTGTACAGCCGCATTGCTTCTCTGGGGCTTTCGGGGGTGGATGGCTATGTGGTGTGGGTAGAGCTAAGCCTGGCCCGCGGCCTGCCCAGCTTTGAGCTTGTAGGCCTGCCCGACGCTGCCGTACGCGAAAGTAAAGATAGAGTAAAGGCCGCATTTGCCAGCCTGGGCTTCAGCCCGGGTGAAAAGCGCATTGTGGTAAACCTGGCACCCGCCAACACCAAAAAAACAGGCCCGGTGTACGACCTACCCATTTTGCTCAGCCTGGTGCAGGCCACCGGAAGCCGCAGCTTTTCCACCCAGGGCATGGCCTTTATCGGCGAGCTGGCCCTAAACGGTGAAGTGCGCCCCGTGCTGGGGGTATTGCCCATGGTGCTGGCCGCCAGGCAGGCCGGGCTGCGCCAGGTGTTTGTGCCCAGGCAGAATGCGGCCGAGGGCGCGGTGGTAGAGGGGGTTGCCGTCTACCCGGTAGAGCACGTGGGGCAGCTGCTTTCGCACCTTTGCGGCGAACAGCCGCTGGCCCCGGTAAAGCCGCGCCCCGCCGCCCCGCCCAGCGACACCCTGCCCGATTTTTCAGAGGTGCGCGGCCAGCAAAAGGCCAAACGCGCACTAGAGGTTGCCGCCGCCGGCGGCCATAATTTGCTTATGATAGGCCCGCCCGGTGCGGGCAAAAGCATGCTTGCCAAACGCCTGCCCGGTATTTTACCCGGCATGAGCTTTGACGAAGCGGTGGAAACCACCAAAATTCATTCTATACTAGGCCTGTTGGAAAGTGGTGGCCTGCTGCCCAGCCGGCCCTTCCGTTCGCCCCACCACACCATTTCGCCCGCCGGGCTGGTGGGGGGCGGCAGCCAGCCCCGCCCGGGGGAAATTTCGCTGGCCCACAACGGCGTGCTCTTTTTAGACGAGCTACCCGAATTTTCCAAACAGGCACTGGAGGTATTGCGCCAGCCCATGGAGGACGGCGCGGTAACCATTGCCCGGGCCTCCACCCGCCTGTGCTACCCCAGCTCTTTTATGCTGGTGGCGGCCATGAACCCCTGCCCCTGTGGCTATTTTGGGCATCCATCCCGCCCCTGCAGCTGTGGCAAGGCGCGGGTGGCGCTTTACCTAGGGCGCGTTTCGGGCCCACTTTTGGATAGACTGGATATTCATGTAGAGGTAGCGCCGGTGGAATACGGCCAGCTTGCTGCCCCCGCCGGGGGTGAAACCAGCTTGGATATTCGCCGGCGGGTAGAGCAGGCCCGTCTGCTGCAGCGCCAGCGCTATGAAGGGCTGGGCATTGCCAACAACGCCGCCCTTACTCCCGCATTGCTGCGCAGCCACTGCCGCCTAAGCCCCCAGGCCGCCAACCTGCTGCAGGCTGCCTTCGAGCGCATGGGTCTTTCAGCCCGCAGCTACGACCGTATTCTCAAGCTTGGTCGCACCATTGCCGACCTTGACAGCGCCGGCGACATTGCCCCCGAGCACATTGCCGAGGCCCTGCAATACCGTAGCCTGGATAGAAAATTTTGGCAGGCGGGCCATTAATTTAAGCCCCCTGCCCCACAGCAGCCCCCCAGGCAAATGGCCGCGGCCATTTGCCTGGGGGGCTGCATCTACACCCTACAAAAGCAAGTCAACCGCCCGGCGGCGGCTCTAACCATAGTGCCGTTGTAGGTATCCACTAAGTGATATGTATTGTGTATCCCATAGTGCGGCGTCCCTTCGGCCTCAACCAGCCTGCTGCCGGCCGGTGCATGCGGGCGCCCCTAGAGTGAATGCGGCTCGCTTTTTATACTTCCACCACCTGCTGCCTGCGCATAAATTCGAACAAATGCTGCTGAGCTATGCCGGCGTAGGGCAGCACATACTCCGGCAGGCCGTCGGGGAAAAAGCTACGGCAGGCCCGTTGTATCCAAACATCCCGGGGAAAGCATTCTACCCGCCCCTGGCCAAACAGCATGGCGCACTGCGCCACCTTTTCGCCCACCCCCAAAATGCGGCAGAGCACGGCCTGTGCCTCGGCCATTTGCAGTGCCGGCAAGTTTTCGAGCACAATTTCACCACCGGCCACCCGCCGGGCGGCGTCGAGTATGTAACGGGCGCGAAAGCCGCAGCGCAGGGGGGCTAAATCTTCCACATCCAGCACGGCAAGGCGCTGCGCGGTGGGAAAGGCATACCACCCCTCGCCCAGGCTTTCTCCAAAGCTTTCGCACAGCCGGGCAACAATGCCCTTAATGCGGGCAATGTTGTTGTTTTGGCTTATAATAAAGCTGCACAGCGCCTCCCATGGCTCTTGGTTAAGAATGCGCAGGCCGGGGCAAAAGGCAATGGCCTGCCGCAGCACCGGGTGGGCCGAAAGCTGGCGCTGAACGGCCTCGTAATCGCGGTCCAGGTCGAAATAGTGCCGCCAAAAGGCTTCGTATTCCTGCCGAGTGGTGTTGTGCAGCGTAATATCCTGCCCCACTGCCGAAATATGCAGCCGCCGCCCACCCGCCACACCGGCAAAGCTGCCGTCGGGCTGCTGCTGCCAGCGAAAGGCCTGTCCGCAGTCCAGCGTTTGGGCAAGGTCAAAGGCAGGTACTTGGCATAAAATTATATCTTGTCCGTTATCGTAAAGCTGCATTGGTTTCCCCTTTTTCCTTTTGTAACACAATTGCTTTATAGGAGCAAGCATGCGCTGCCAAAAAGCATTCCCTATGGAAGCGAAAAAAATATACTCTATTGTTGCAAGTATTATACCATACCCCACATGTGCAGAAAAACTGGGAAAATAGCCCATATTCTTCAAGTTTTTATATGTTTTGAAGCTTTTTTGTATGCTTTAGCGGCGAAGTGCACAAAAAACCTCCTACATTGCATACTTTGCCTTATATATTCACACGGGTTTTACGCTGGGTTATACCCACACAACTTTCCAACATAATTGTTGAGAAAGTTTTAACAGTTTCCCCCCCGGGAATATTTGGGGAAACCAAAAGGGTTTTCCACACTTTCCACAGGGTTTTCCACAGCCCTTGTCAACAGGGGTGTGGAAAGTGTGAAATGTGTATTACAAAAAGTATATGCAAAAAACATTCTTTCGGGGCTTTGGGGGTGTATATCTCCTGCGCAAGAGTAAAAAATAACCTTGTTAAATTTTGCGAAGGCAGGTGCGTAGGGTGGTTCGTGGTGTGAACAAAAAGGTAGTGGAAATTGTCGATTCTCAGCATGAATATTTTGAAAAAGTTATTTTATTTGTAAGGGAAGATAAACAAGAGCGGGAAGAAAAGCTGCTGCACCGCGAGGCGGGGCGGTATATTGGGGGCATTAAGTTTAAGCCGGCCAAGCTGCGGGGTTCGTTCAGCTTCAACCGCATAGCACTGGCCACCCTTAAGCTGGGGGGTGCCGCAGCACTGGGTGCGTTTGTTATGAGCTTAGTACGCTAAACCGGGTCGGCTTGCCGCATTGCGACAGGCCGGCCGGGCCATATCCGGCAATATTTATGCCTGTGCAGTATTTCCTGTTCCAAAAATCTACAAATTGTGCTATACTGGTTGGCAGAATTACACAGTGCAGGCAAATGGTGCCGCCGGGCAGAATATCCGGCACATAGGCATCTGCTTGCCGGCCGGAGGGATACCCCAGGCAGGAGGAAGCATGGAAAAGCACGATACCCCACAAGCCCAACGCGACGACATTCTATTTGGGCGCAATGCCGTAGCCGAAGCGCTGCGTGCCGGCCGCCCTATAGAATGCATCTACATACAACAAGAGCGGCCCACCGGTTCGCTTGCGGTAATTGCCGCGCGCGCCAAGCAGCAGGGCCTGCCCCTGAAAGTGGCCGACCCCCACAAGCTGGAAAGCCTGGCGCAGGGTGGCAGCCACCAAGGGGTGGTGGCGGTTTGTGCCGCCAAGGCCTATTGCACACTCGAGGAGCTGCTTGCCGCCATTCCCCCCGAAACACCACCTTTTCTTATTGTGGCCGACCATATTGAAGACCCCCACAACCTGGGGGCCATTATCCGCAGCGCCGAAGCCGCCGGTGCACACGGCCTTGTGCTGCCCAAACGGGGCAGCGCCGGGCTTACCGCCACCGTGGCCAAGGTTTCGGCAGGTGCGCTAGAGCACCTGCAGGTTGCACGGGTGGCCAACATTGCCGCCACTGTGCAGCAGCTTAAAAAGCAAAACATGTGGTGCTATTGCCTGGAGGCAGGCGGCCAAAGCTGGCAACAGGTAAACTTTGCCGGCGGCGTAGCGCTGGTGGTGGGGGCCGAAGGCACCGGCGTAAGCCGGGTGGTGCGCAGCAACTGTGACGAGGTTGTTTCGCTGCCCATGCTTGGCAGGGTAACCTCGCTGAACGCCTCGGTGGCTGCCGGCATTGTGATGTACGAAGTGGTGCGCCAGCGCCTGGCCGGCCGCTGAACCGCCCTTTAGAAAGCACTTAAACTACAGAGAGGTGTTTCCATGGACAACCGGTACCAGGTTGACGACATTCTCGAGGAAATAAAACGTAAAAAAACAGCCCGCGTGGGCGGGCAGCCACCGGCCGGCCAGCCCGTGCCGCCGGCTTTTTCGCCGCCCCCCACACCACCCTCTCAGCCCGGGCCACCACCGCAGCTGCCGCCCCTGCAGCAAAGCGAATGGGAACAGGAGCGCGAAATTTTACGCCACCGCCAGCAGCAAAGCCAGCTGCACCGCCAACAGCAGGATGCCGTACCCCAGCCGCCGGCCGCAGCTCGCCCGCCCGCAGCACCTGTTGCGCCCGTCGCCCCTGCCGCTTCCATAGAGCCCCCGGCATCGCCACGCCGGCGTTCCAGCAGCGAGCTGGCCGAAAAATGGCGACAGGCCTTTGCCACGGCGGAAATTCACCTTACCCAGGCTCGTAGCCGTTTGGGCGGCAAAGCTGCCCGTCAGGCGCAGCCCCCCACCGAGCAAGACGACTTTGCACTGGAAGGCTTCGATGGGCTTGAC
>CAYYOY010000004.1:0-18609 GCA_964473265.1 uncultured Oscillospiraceae bacterium | reverse complement strand
CAAGATTTTCCACTGATAGTGGGGGCAGATTGCAGGGGCGGCGTGGTGTTTGCCGCAGGCTAATACCGGATACATATTTTACTTTGGAGGCTTAGGGTATGGTGCAAATTCCTTTTGTGTCGGTTGTGATTGCGGCAGCCGGTTCTTCCACCCGCATGCGCGGCATCGACAAACAAAAGGCCAACCTGAGCAACCTTCCGGTTATTATACGCACCATTCGTCAGTTTGAACAAAATGCCAATATAGACGAAATTATTTTGGTTTGCCGCCAGGACGATATCGAGAGCTACCAAAACCTGCTGCGCCGCTTCGGCATGGGCAAGATTGCGCAAATTGTACGCGGCGGCGAAACCCGCCAGCAATCGGTTTTTCAGGGGGTTGCGCACTGCAGCCCGCTGGCACAGTACCTTGCTATACACGATGGTGCACGGCCGCTTGTTACCCAGCAGGTAATCCACCAGGCTTTGGAAGGTGCTATACGCCATGGTGCGGCCGCACCCGGTGTGCCGGCCGGTGAAACCATTAAAATTATTTCGGACGAAAGCTTTGTAGATCGTACCCCTTCCCGCAGTTCGCTGCGTGTTATTCAAACACCACAAATTTTTAATGCCCAGCTTTACCGGCAGGCCATGGAGCTTGCGCTGGCACAGGGCAAGGAATATACTGACGATTGCCAACTGCTCGAGGCTGCAGGTCACAAGGTGTTTATTACACAAGGCGACAGGGCCAACATTAAAATAACTACACCGCTGGATATGGCGCTTTCTGAATTTATTATTCAAAGTATGGAGCAGGTGGTAGTATGAAGGTAGGCATTGGCTACGATATTCACAGAACCTGCGAATATGGCGAGGGCTATATACTGGGTGGTGTGCATGTACCTACCCGCCGCGGGTTGGTAGGCCATTCGGATGCCGACGTGCTAACCCATGCCATCATCAACAGCATACTGGGTGCCCTTTGCCTAGGGGATATTGGCCGTCACTTTCCGCCGAGCGACCCTGCCTATAAGGGCATTTCCAGCCTTGAACTGCTGCGCCGCACAGCTGAGATGATGCGCCAACAGGGCTACCGGGTGAGCAACCTAGATAGCAACCTGATTATTCAAAGCCCTAAAATCGCACCCTATATTACCGAAATGCGCCAAAACCTTGCAGCAGTGCTTGCCTGCACAGCCGATAGCGTAAGCATTAAAGCCAACACTTCAGAATGGCTCGACGCTGTGGGCAGCAACAATGGTGTAGCGGCGCAAGCTGTTGTCGTTTTGGTAAATGAAAATACTTAGCTTACTTACAATTATTCTTTTAGTGGCCGCCGGTTTTTACAAACCGGTGGCTAATTTTTTATATTGCTATGTCTTGCAGGCACACCTAGCGGTGTGCCTGCATTTTATATAGCAGGGGAAATACGCGTTGCAGGGGTGTAATCTGGCCTGCCACGCACCACTTTTGGCCCCAAGGTGCTTGAACAGTAGAAAAGTTGAATAATCCAGTTTTGTCAAGCCCTTTGGGTTCGGCATACTATGCATTAGGTTGGTTGGCAAGGAAGGGCAATGTGCATTAAGCTGTCGTTTGTCCGGCTGTGGTGTGGCACAAAGGCAAACGAGAGGCAGACACATGCCCATGGCATGTATGTAAAACCGGCTTTTGTTGGTATACTGCATCCAAACGCCGCCATTTGCCGAACTCACCTAAGGGTTACTACTGCAATTAGTCACATTCAACCGAGGTGAACTCCATGAAGAAACCTGTAATTCTTGTAAACTCGGTGACGCATGCCGTTAAAGGGCAGAAGCTGTTGCTGGGTTACGGAATTTCATCCAATATAGTTCGCAACATCAAAAAGGGCAATACCTCCGGCTGCGGCTACGGGCTTTCGCTGCGTTCCGACCCGCTGGAGGCGCAAAACATTTTGATGAAGGAAGGTATCAAGGTTTTAGACATTGTAGAAATTGAGGTGTAAAAAGTGATATATTTGGACAATGCAGCCACCACCTACCCCAAGCCCCCTGGCGTTTCGGTTGGTATGCAAAAAGCATTTTCCACCTATGGCGCAAACCCGGGCAGAGCAGGACATAGTATGTCGATTCGGACGGCTGAAGAGGTTTACAAAACCCGCGAACTGGTGGCACAACTGTTTGTAACCCCTAACCCCGAAAATGTAATATTTACCTTGAACTGTACACATGCCCTCAATATTGCTATTCGAGGTGCGCTGCGCCAGGGTGACCATGTAATTATATCCGACCTTGAACACAATTCGGTGCTGCGTCCTGTCCACGCAATGGCAGAAGCCGGCATCATTAGCTACAGTATAGCCAAAACGGTGCCGGGCAATGTGCAGCAAACCCTTGCGGAATATGAACGCTTGACAACCTCAGCCACGCGTCTCTACTGCTGCACCCAGGCTTCTAACGTGTTTGGCATACGCTTGCCGGTGGAAGAGCTTACCCAGCTTGCCCACAGCAAGGGCATTCTAATGCTGGTGGACGCCGCGCAAACCGCAGGCCTGTTGGATATTAACCTGACCCAAACACCTATAGACTTGCTGTGCATGGCCGGGCACAAGGGCTTGTATGGCCCGACGGGTACGGGCGTGCTAATCGTAAGTGGCGAGCATGAGCTCAACCCCCTTACCCAAGGTGGTACCGGCAGCAATTCCATTGCGCTGGAACAGCCCGATTTTCTGCCAGACCGCCTGGAAAGCGGCACCGTTAATACAGCCGGCATTTTCGGTTTGGGGCAAGGCGTGCGCTTTGTGCTGGAACAAACCCCCGCAAAGCTCTACCGGCACGAAATGGAGCTTTGCCGGCAAATTTACCGTTGCCTGAGCAAAAACACCCGTGCAGTGCTCTATACCCCCGAGCCTCAAATGGATGAGGCACTGCCGGTGCTTTCCTTCAACTTTGCCGACTACTCTGGCGAAGAAACGGCAAGCAAGCTTTCCGAAAGCGGCTTTGGGCTACGCGGCGGGCTGCATTGTTCCCCCTTGGCACACAACAAATATGGCACGCTTGAGCGCGGCACCTGCAGAATTAGCACCGGCTACTTTAACAACGCGGCCCAGCTCGAACGGCTTTGCCTTGCGCTGCAAAGGCTGTAACGTCCAGATATAGCACAAAAAAATACAAATAACGGTTGATTTAGCCGTAGCTTGTGTTACAATAAAAGGGTGTCCGGGTAAGGGAAGGGTTTCCATTGTCCGGCGCCCTTTGTGCGTGGCTTGTCCATACTGCCCGCATACCACTTTGCCCGAAAGGAAGTGCCGCTATGTTGATGATTGCCTGGCTGCAGTTTTTAAGCGTCCTGCGCACCATAACCATTGTGGATGTCATCGACATGCTCTTGGTAGCCTATATTATTTATCAGGCAATACAGCTGGTGCGTGAAACCCGTGCCGAACAGCTGGTAAAAGGCCTTTTGTTTATATTGGTGTTTTACTTAATTGCCATTCCATTGGGTTTCAAAACCATGCGGTTTATTACCGACCTTGTGCTGCGCAACGCGGTAATTGCCATGCTTATTATCTTTCAGCCCGAACTTCGCCGCGCACTGGAACAAATGGGCCGTTCCAAGCTGGGCGACCTGAATGTTTTCCCGGTATCGCAATCGGAAGACGCAGTAGGCCGTATAAAGCTTATAAAGCTTATAGATGCCATTGTAGACAGTTGTGCCTTCCTTTCTAAGCAGAAAATTGGCGCGCTTATTGTGCTGGAACGCCAAACCAAGCTGGGTGACATTATAAAAACCGGAACTATCATTGATTCCGAACCCTCTATGGAGCTGGTGGGCAATATTTTCTTCCCCAATTCCCCCCTGCACGATGGTGCATTGGTGGTACGGGGTGGTAAGCTGTTTGCGGCCGGCTGTTTTTTGCCCCTTTCCGATAACCCACAAATTAGCCGCACGCTGGGCACTCGGCACCGGGCTGCCTTGGGCATGAGCGAAAATTCCGACGCAATTGTAGTCATTGTTTCAGAAGAAACAGGTGTAATTTCAGTTGCCCAAAAGGGCAAGCTGGAACGCAACTATAACCTTGAAAGGCTTTCCACACAGCTTCGCCTTACCATTTTGGGCGAACAAAACAACGGCGGCGGAGAAAAAAAGCCGGGGCTTTGGAAGGTGAAAAAATGAAATTTAAACTAAAGGGTATTTTTGAAAAATCCAAGTTCACCTGGTTTTTGTCCATAGCCATTGCGGTTATTAGCTGGTTTGTGGTAGCCGTGGCAATCGACCCAGAAACCACCATCTCTATTGCCGATATTCCCATTAATATAAACACACAGGCCAGCGCTATCAGCCGCCTGGAGCTCAATGCCATAGACGGCTCGCAGGCCAAGGTAACACTTATTATCCGTGGCAAAAGTTATGTAGTGGGCAATATGAACAGCAGCGATTTTGCCATTTCTGCCTCGCTTACCGGCGTAACAGGCCCCGGCGTTTTCGACCTTCCACTGGAGGTTAAGAAGTTAAGCGGTGAGGATGTAGAAATTCTACAGGTGCGTCCCTCTACCGTGCGGGTAAAGTTCGACCGTCTTTCCTCTAAAACGCTGCCCATTGAAGTAGACATCAACGGGCTAGTGGTAGAAGGTGAAGATTACATTGTAGAAAAAGAAACCGTAACCCCCGCTGAAGTAAACATTACCGGTGCAGAAATAGATGTAAACAAAATTGTACGAGCAGTGGTAAAGGTTGGCCTTTCCGAGCCGATAAGCAAACCTATGGTGGTAAAAGAGGGCCTTACCTTCCTTGATATTGACGGCAACGTGGTGGATACGCCCTACATTTCGCAGGATACCGCCACCGCCGAGGTAATTATACCCGTAAAGAAGATTGCCGAGTTGCCGCTTACGGTAAGCTATACCAGCCTGCCACCCGGGTTTAATCCGGACGAGTTACACTACAGCCTTTCTAATCAAACAATACGCGTGGCGGCTGTGCCTGAGATGCTGGGCAACTTTACCGAAATTCACCTGGGCTACATTAACCTGCGCGACCTCAACTTTTTTGAACCTATTACATTTAACGTTACACTTCCTGCCGGCTTTACCAATTTAGACAATGTGGAATCGGTAGTGGTGGAATATAACGACACCGGGTTTTCCACAGCTGTATTCAACGTATCCACTATTAATTTAATTAACCAACCGCCTAATTATAGTGTAAGTATAACCACACCGCGCATTACCGGCGTACGGGTGGTAGGCCCTAAGGAAGTGCTGGATAAGCTGACAACGCGCGATATTGTGGCGGAAATAGACCTTTCAGAGCGTGAAATTGCGGCCGGGCAGTATAGCCTGCCGGTAAACCTGTATGTTCCCGGCAAAGGCCCGGTATGGGTAACCGGCAGCTACACGGCGGTGGTTTCGGTACGCCAAAAATAGCAGGAGATACTATGGCTATATTGGTACAAAACATTACAACAGGTTTAGAAAACGCAGAGCAGAGGGCTTTTGAAAAGGCCCTCTGCCTGCTTGGTATACCCCAAAGCAGGGTGAAGGATATATACATTTCTAAAAGCTCGGTAGACGCAAGACGTCGGGGAAACATTCGCCTGGTGTTTACCGTAGGCGTAGAGCTGTTGTGCGACGAAGCCGCTGTGGTGCAAAAGTGCGGTGGCAGCCTGCAGTTGGACGCACCCGCACAGCTGGAAATTCCCCGTGTTGCAAACCCGCCCAAGCTGCCGCCTGTGGTGGTGGGCCTTGGCCCCGCCGGGCTTTTTGCCGGGCTTGTACTGGCTCGGGCCGGCCTTGCCCCGCTTATAATAGAGCGCGGCAGCCCAGTGGAAGAGCGCAGCAGGCAAGTAGAAAGCTTTTGGCGCACCGGTAGCCTTTTGCCCCATTCCAACGTGCAGTTTGGCGAAGGGGGTGCCGGCACCTTTTCAGACGGCAAGCTTACTACCCGCATTAACGACCCGCTGTGTAGTTTTGTAAAACAGCAGTTAGAGCAATTTGGTGCGCCGCACGAGGCCATGCGCAAGGCCAAGCCGCACATTGGCACCGATTATCTGCGGCAAATTGTGCAAGCCCTGCGGCAGGAAATACTCCGCCTGGGCGGGCAGGTGCGCTTTGCCACCCACCTTGAGGATATAGAGCTTCAAAACGGCAAGCTTACCGGCGTATGTCTAAACGGCGAGTGGCAGCCAGCTGAAACGCTGCTGCTGGCCACCGGCCACAGCGCGCGAGATACCTTTGCCATGCTGCTGGGCCGCGGCCTTGTGGCTCAGCCCAAGCCATTTTCGGTTGGGGTGCGCATTGAACACCTGCAACACGAGGTGAACAAGGCGCTTTACGGCCCGCTAGAAGGCCACCCTGCGCTGCCACAGGGGGAATATCAGCTTTCGCACCGGGAAGGGGAGCGCGCCGTTTACACCTTCTGCATGTGCCCCGGTGGGGTAGTGGTGCCGGCTGCCTCGCAGCAGGGCGAGCTGGTGGTTAATGGCATGAGCTACCACGACCGCGCCGGCCAAAACGCCAACGCGGCGCTGGTGGTTTCAGTAGCGCCGGAAACTTTCGGCGGCCATATGCTGGCTGGGGTGGAATTCCAGCGCCGGCTGGAGCAGGCTGCCTTTGCGGTAGGCGGTAGCAGTTGGGCGGCACCTGCCCAAAGCGTGGGGCATTTTTTGGCTGGAAAAATCGGCTGGCAGGGCGAAGGGGTAGCCCCCAGCTACGCCCTTGGTGTTACGCCTGCCAGGCTGGATACCCTTTTCCCCACAGAAATTGCTGCCATGCTGCGCCTAGGCTTGCAGCGCTTTGGGGCACGCCAGCCGGGCTTCGACCACCCCCAGGCCATGCTTACAGGGGTGGAAACGCGCACTTCATCACCGCTGCGCTTTGTGCGGGGTGAGGATATGCAGGCCCTTGGCCTTTCGGGCATTTACCCCTGCGGGGAGGGCGCGGGCTATGCCGGAGGCATTATGAGTGCAGCGGTGGATGGCATACGTGCAGCTTTGGCACTTTCGGGCCGTTATTGTGTACAAGTTTAAGTGAAGGCTTTGGCTGGCAAGTCCGCTGGCTGTGGCCAATAGAGGTTTTGTGCCGGGGCAGGGAATTTTCCTACGGAAAATTGCCTGCCCCGGCACTTCTATCTATCACGAAGCCAATGTTTCCGTGCTTTCAGCGGTGTAGTGGGCTTGCCCTGCCATAGGGAGCCAAAAAGCAGACAAAGCAGCCCGTTCGGGCTTGCTATTTTGTGTGCTTTTTGCTAGTATGAGTGATAAAGCCGCCTTTTTCGGCATACACCCCAGTAGCCCTCTCGGAGTATAATGCAATAGGAAAGCAACCATCGTTGATGGAAAGTAAAAGATATTTCCCGGAGGGCAACATGAAAATAGGTTTTGCAATTACAGGCGGCGGCTTAGGCGCCGTTTGTGCCTGTTGTGCTATACATCAATTGGCCGGGCTTGGTATTCGGCCGCAATACATAGCTTGCTCGTTGAATGGGGTAGTTGGGCTGCTTTGCAGCAACTGCGGCTGCCAGGCCCATTGCCGGTGCGGCTCGCTGGCTTTTTTACACCGTAGCCATATAGACGGACGTGAAAAAGCCCTGCGCAGCCTTTGCGAGCAGCTGCCCGTGCAACCGCCCGAGCAGCAGCTGTTGCTTTGCTGCGCCAATACCCACACCGCCCAGCCAGCGGTTTTTCCTATGCAGCACCCCCAGCTGGCCGATATTGCCTGTGCCGCCGCAGGCCTTTCCCCCTGGAAAAGCCCGCAGGGCCTGCTGTGCGATTTTTCCAGCTACTTCGGCTGCCCACATTTTCCGTTAAAAGAAGCCGGGGCTGATAAAGTGTTGGCACTTGTTTACCAGCCGGCACCCTATGCCGGCCCTTGGGAAAATTGCCGCCATACGCTCATTGCCACCACTGCCAAACAGGCCGATGCCTGCCTGGTGTTCCCCGAGCCGCAAGCCTGCAAAGAACCACAGGCTTTTTTCAATGCTTGCAGTAAACTTGCAGCCGAGGTGGTAGCCCAAAACCAAGAGCAGCTATGCGAAGTGTTTCTACAGATATAGTATAAAGCCACACCCGAAAGGAATGGAAAAGCAATGGACAAAAGGCTGCGCATTTTGGATACTACTCTGCGGGATGGTGAACAATCCCCGGGCTGCAGCATGAATTTGAACGAAAAGTTGGAGCTGGCGCGTCAACTGGAACGCCTGGGGGTAGACGTAATTGAAGCGGGTTTTCCCGCATCCTCCCCGCAAGATTTTCAGGCCGTAGCCGAAATAGCCAAGATGATACAAAACTGTAGTGTAACCGGCCTTTGCCGCTGCACCCGCGGTGATATTGAAAAGGGCTACGAAGCGTTGCGCCACGCCCAAAGCCCCATGATACACACCGTGCTGGCCACCAGCGACCTTCACCTTACCCACAAGCTGAAAATGAGCCGCCAGCAAGCGCTGGGTTGCATATCTGAAATGGTTGGCTACGCCCGCAGCCTTTGCCCGGTGGTGGAGTTTTCAGCCGAGGATGCCGTGCGTTCCGACCGTGAATTTCTGCTTACCGCAGTAAACACCGCCATTGCCGCTGGGGCAAGCGTTGTAAATATTCCCGATACCGTGGGCTACGCAACCCCAGCCGAAATGGCCGACCTTATTGCCTACCTAAAAGCAAGGCTTACCAACCCCGAGGTTATTCTTTCGGTGCACTGCCACAACGACCTTGGCATGGCAGTTGCCAACAGCCTGGCCGCCATTGGTGCAGGCGCCGGCCAGGTAGAGGGAACGATTAACGGCATTGGTGAACGTGCCGGCAACGCCGCGCTGGAAGAAATTATTATGGCGCTAAAAACCCGCAGCGGCCTTTTTGGCCTTAGCTGTGGGGTGAACACCAAACAAATTTATAGGACAAGCAAGCTGCTTTCCACTATAACCGGCATAAAAATTCCACCCAACAAGGCGGTGGTAGGGCGCAACGCCTTTGCCCATGAATCGGGTATACATCAGCACGGGGTGCTGCAGGAGCGCAGCACCTATGAAATTCTTTCGCCCGAAGAGATCGGCGTCTACCAAAACCAAATGGTGCTGGGTAAGCATTCGGGCAAACATGCGCTGGTGCAGCGCCTGAACGAAATTGGCTATGTGCTCGAGCCCAAAGACCTGGATAGCGTTTTTGAAAGCTTTAAGCAGCTGGCCGACCGCAAGAAAACCGTAACCGACCGCGACCTTGAAGCCCTGGTAGTGGAGGTTGGCTATGTTATTCCCCAGGCCTACACGCTGCACAGCTTTGTGGTAAACAGCGGCACTGTTATTTCGGCCACGGCGGTGGTAAAGCTGCTTTACCAAGGGCAGGAGGTAGAACATGTGGCGAGGGGTGACGGCCCTATTGATGCTGCCTTCCAGGCCATAGACGGTATAACCCAGCAGCGCTTCCTGCTAAAGAACTATAGCATTAACGCCGTAACCGAAGGGGAAGACGCTTTGGGCGAGGTAGTGGTTAAAATAGAAAAAGATAACCGTGTTCTTACCGGACGCGGCCTTTCTACCGATATTATTGAAGCCAGCATAAAGGCCTACCTTAACGCGATTAACAAGGCGATCCTGCCGGCACAGGTCTAAGCGTGCCGGCATAGCAAGGAGGGCGGATTATGGAGAAAATTTACCTGCTCGATTCCACCCTGCGCGACGGCGCCCAGGGTGAGGGCATTAGCTTTTCGGTGGAGGATAAACTGGGTATTGCTGCCAAGCTGGATAAGCTGGGCATTCAGTACATTGAGGCCGGAAACCCTTTTTCCAACCCGAAAGATATGCTGTTTTTCCAGCGAGCTAGGCAACTGGGGCTGGAAAACGCCCGGCTGGTGGCCTTTGGTTCCACCCGTCGCCACAGCACTTCTATACAGGACGATGCAGGCTGCCGTAGCCTGCTGGCGGCCGAAACGGAGGCGGTGGCAATCTTTGGGAAAACATGGGGCCTACATGTTACCGAAGTGCTGCGCACCACCCTGGCCGAAAACCTTGCCATGATTACCGACACCATTGCCTTCTTCAAGCAAGCGGGTAGAGAAGTGTTGTTTGATGCCGAACACTTTTTCGATGGTTTTGCAGCGAACCCGGCCTACGCGCTCGATTGCCTGGGCGCTGCCTGCCGGGCGGGTGCCGATTGCTTGGTGCTGTGCGATACCAACGGCGGTTGCCTGCCGGAGCAAATTCAGGCTGCCACTGCTGCCGTGCTGCAGGCCTTTCCCGGCAAAACGATAGGCATTCACTGTCACAACGATGCCGGTTGTGCCGTGGCCTCTAGCCTGGCTGCCGTGCAGGCTGGCGCACGGCATATGCAGGGCACTTATATTGGCTTTGGTGAACGCTGCGGCAATGCAAACCTTTCCACCCTTATTGCCAATTTGCAGCTTAAGCTGGGGTACGATTGCATACCGCCCCAGGCGTTGCAGCGGCTAACCAAAACCGCCAACTACATTGCCGAGGTTACCAACCTACGCTTACCCGCCACCATGCCCTACGTGGGCAAGAGTGCCTTTGCCCACAAGGGTGGCATGCATGTAGATGGTGTGGCGAAAAACAGCCGCTCCTTTGAGCACATTCACCCCGAAACAGTAGGCAACAGCCGTAACATACTGCTTTCTGAAGTTTCGGGCCGCACTGCGGTGGCCCGGCGCATGCGCCAGGTGGATGCTTCGATTACCCGCGAAAGCAGCACTACCGCCGCCTTTACCGAAAAGCTGAAGCAACGCGAACAAGAGGGCTACCTTTACGAAACAGCCGAAGCCAGCCTGGAACTTTTTGTGCGCAAACATTTGGGGCGCTACCAACCGGCCTTTGCGCTGGAATATTTTAAGCTTATCTGCGAGCAGCCCGCCCCCATGCCAGAAGGCTCGGCAACGGCGGTAGTAAAGGTGCGGGTAGGCCAACAGCTGGAAATGACCTCCGGTGAAGGCCAGGGCCCGGTGCACGCGCTGGACGTTGCGCTGCGGCGGGCGTTGGAGGTTTTCTACCCCAGCCTTTCCAGTGTACGGCTGATCGATTATAAGGTGCGGGTAATGGATTCTACCGCAGCCACCGCCGCCCGTGTACGGGTTATGATAGAATCTACCGATGGCCAGCATATTTGGACAACCGTGGGCGTTTCAGCAGACATTATTGATGCCAGCTGGCAGGCCCTGCGCGATTCCATTGAATATAAACTGCTGGCACTGGAAAATGAAAGCAGTGAATAGTAAAGAGCAGCATGGTTGTTGGCCATGCTGCTCTTTTTAAACGCCAAGGATACAAACTTAAAATATTTTATAGCGGGTAAGCAGCTGTATAACATTGACATTCTTGTCGAATTATGCTAGCATAAGCAAAAGTTGTTGAACAAGTTAGTTAAATATTGAACAACTGTGGAGTACAAATATGCCGAACCAAGTTTTTCCACAGAGCCGTAGTATAAAAGCTACCCAGCAAAAGCGTGTTCCTGCCTTTGTGACGGTATACGAGGTGCTCTATAACGAACTGTGCAGCGGTAAATATCCCCCCGGTAGCCAGTTGCCCGGGGAATTGGCACTGGCCGAGACCTACGGCGTCAGCCGCAATACCCTGCGGCAGGCCCTGCTCATCTTTCAAGAAGACGGCATAATTCAGAACATCCAGGGCAAGGGCAATTTTGTAAACGAAAACTTCGAGGGTTTTGCAAACGGCATAGAACGGCTGAGCAACCCGCTACTGGAGTTTTGTAAAAATGAATGCGACCGGGTGGAAATTGAATATTATTTCGACCCACCGCCCGGCATTGTAAAGCAAAAGCTGCAACTGGATGACAACGAGCTGGTAATGACAGCCAATTCCATCTACTATTGCAAGGAAAAACCCGTCGGCTTTGCGTATTACGCATTTCCGCTTAAGGTGCTGCAGCAAGCCGGCCTTAACCTAGCCGAGCGTCAAACCATTGAAGAGTTTATCATTAACGGCGTTTTTAAGATGGCCGCTGTAGCCCAAACCCGCCTTAAGGTTACATACGCCATAGAGTATATGCCTGTTTCTATTACCGAGCAGCCCGACGCACCCATTCTATTTATGGAAGAAGTGCTTTTCAACCCTGCTTCCGGCCCCATTGCCTTGTGCAAGCACTACTTCAACCCGGATGAATATAACATCCACTTTAGCCGCAAGCATTAGCATCCCTAAGAGCCAGTGCTCTTAAAATATTTCAGAAGAGGTGCAAAAATGAAGAAAAGCATTTCCACTGTCTTGGCGCTAGTTTGCGTGTGCGCACTGCTAATTGCAGGCTGCGGCGCACCTGCGGGTTCCGGCCAGCCTACTTCGCAGCCCGACCAAGGTTTCGAGGCTCCCGCAACAAAAATTGGCCTAATTGTAGACACCGCCGGTTTGGGTGACAAATCTTTTAACGACCAGGCAAACATGGGCCTGGAAAAGGCCGCGGCAGATTTTAACGCCGAAACAAAAGTAATGCAGCCCAAAGATAATTCGCAGTTTATGGATATGCAGCAGGCACTGGCAGAATCGGGCTATGGCCTGGTTATTAACAACGGCTTTTCCATGGCCGACGCGCTTGAGCAATCGGCCGATAAATACCCCAATACCAGCTTCGTTATTATTGATACTTTCGTAGATAAGCCCAATGTAATGTCGGTTACTTATGCAACCCACGAAGGCTCGTATCTCGCCGGCATTATTGCGGCCATGCGCAGCAAAACCGGCACCATTGCCTTTGTTGGCGGCATGAACATTCCCACCATTGAAAAATTCCAGGTGGGCTTTGAAGAGGGCGCTAAATCTGTAAACCCCAACATTAACATTATTGTTAAGTACATAGGCAACGACGGCAGCGCCTGGAGCGACCCGGCAACAGCAAAAGCCCTTACGCTGGATGCCATTGCCAACGGTGCCGACGTTTGCTACCACGCAGCCGGTGGCAGCGGCCTGGGCATGATTGAGGCCTGCAAAGAAAAGGGTGTTTGGGCCATTGGTGTGAATCTCGACCAAGAGGCGGTAGCCCCCGACACCGTGCTTACCTCCATGCTCACTAAGGGCGAGGTTGCGGTATATGAATCTTCCAAGATGTTTGTAAACGGTGAAAAAATTACAGGCCACCTGGTTATGGATCTTGAAAACGACGGCGTAGGTGTAGTGCTAAGCCGCCACCTAACCCAGGAAGAAAAGGATGCTGTAGCCAAAGCACGCGAAGCAATCATCAAGGGTGAGCTTAAAGTAACCGATATAATGGCCTAAGACATCCTCTTGCCACAGTCTTACCCCTAAGTTGTATCAAGTGGCAGTGGCAATTTGAAAAAAGTTGCCTGCTCCTCTCTCGCTGCGGGCGGAGAGGAGCAGTCGGCTTACCTGTGAAAAAAGGCAGGAATATAACATGCAGAATTATTTCCGTGGTATTACCATGCAGCAGGTGAGCATGGTGTTTGGCGAAAAGCCCGCCCTTCGCGATGTTACATTGCAGTTTCGCGAGGGCACAATACACTCGATTGTAGGGGAAAATGGGGCGGGGAAGTCTACCCTAATGCATATTCTAAGCGGAGTTTTGCAACCCAGTGCCGGGCAGGTGCTTATCAACGGTCAGCCGGTGCAGATGAAGGACCCCACACAAGCGGTGGCACATGGCATTGGCATGGTGCACCAGCACTTTATGCTTGTACCCATGCTTCGAGTGTGGCAGAATGTCATTTTGGGCAACGAACCCCGTAAAGGCTTAGAGATAGACACAGCCAAAGCCAAGGCAGAAATTCAGCGAGTTTGCGAAGAATATAACATCGATATTGACATAGAAAAGGAAGTTGGCACCCTTACGGTGGGGGAACAGCAGCGGGTGGAAATTTTAAAAGTGCTGTACAGAGATGCAAAATATATTATTTTAGACGAACCCACCGCGGTACTTACCCCACAGGAAACCGCCCATCTGCTGGAAAACATTGTGCGGCTGCGCAGCATGGGTAAAACCATTCTCTTTATCAGCCATAAGCTGGAGGAGGTTATGGGCATTTCGGACGAAATTAGTGTGCTGCGCTTGGGGCAGGCCCAGCAAACCCTGCCGGCTGCCCAGGCAACCAAAGAGCAGGTTGTAAGCCTAATGGTGGGGCGCAGCGTAGACCTTGGCACGCGCGTGCCAAACCCCAACCTTGGCCCGGTAAAGCTAGATGTACAAAAAATTTCCACCCTGCAGGAGGGCTACGGCTGCCGGCTGGATAGCCTTTCACTCACTGTGCGTTCAGGTGAAATACATGGCATAGCCGGGGTGGACGGCAACGGCCAGCTGGAGCTGGTGCAGGCACTTTTGGGTATGCGCAAATTGGCAAATGGCAATGCCGACATAAACGGCAAGAGCATTGCCGGGCTTTCTACAGGGCAAATTCGGGCATTGGGCCTTTCGTGTGTGGCACCCGACCGCCACACCCAGGGCCTGGTACTCGAGCAATCTATTTTACGCAACGCCGTGCTCGGCATAGAGGACGACCCACGTCTACGCAAGGGGCTATTTATACACACCAAGGCATTGGAAGCCATGCTGCCTGAAGTGCTGGAAAAATACGACGTGCGCTATGCCGGCCTGGGCCAAAAGATACGCTACCTTTCGGGCGGCAACCAGCAAAAGGTAATACTTGCCCGTGAATGCGAGTTGCGCCAGGCCGATCTTATTCTGGCTGTAAACCCCACCCGCGGGCTAGATATCGGAGCCACCGAGTTTGTCTATTCCTGCTTTAATAGCTACAAGCTGGCGGGCAAAGCAATTCTGCTTATATCCACCGAGCTTAGCGAGGTGCTTACGCTTTCCGACAGGGTTTCTGTGCTCTACAAGGGCCGCATTCTTGATACACTGGAAAACGACAACCTGGATGTTCAGCAGGTTGGCAGCCTAATGGCGGGTATTCGCCCCGAGCGCGCCGGATAAGCTGAAAGACCAACACTAAGCAAAGGAGTGTGGCTTGTGCAGCAAACCAAGGAAGGCCTGCGATATTTAAAAAGTGGGCTTATACTTTTGGCTAATATGCTGGTGGCTATGACCATTGGCAGCATATTTCTAATTTTACAGGGCGAAAGCCCCGCAGAAGTGTACTATCATCTATTAATTGCACCATTGCAATCCGCCGGCGGTATCATCAAGGTGCTGGGCAAGGCAACGCCTCTCATTTTTACCGGCCTGGCTTCGGCAGTGGCCTTTCGCTGCGGTATCTTTAATATTGGTGTAGAGGGCCAGTTATATTTGGGCGGTTTTGTGGCCGCAGTAGTGGCAGCCAATGTTTCCGGCGCACCCGCTTTGGTGGGTGCCTTGGCCGTGCTGGCCGCCGCAGCGGCGGGTGGTGCTCTGGCTCTGTTTGCCGGCTGGCTAAAAACCCGCTTTGGCATCCATGAGGTTATTTCCACCATTATGCTCAACTACATAACCACCAATATTGTTACATATCTGCTGGTAAGCTTCTTTAAGGAGCCCGGCTCAACGCCGCGCACCCCCACTGCGCCTGAAGGTGCGCGATTGGCGCAGTTTTTCCCGCCAGAACACCTAAACTGGGGGCTGGTGCTGGCGTTGCTGTTGGTGGGTGTTGTACTGCTGCTCATCAACTACACCCCCTTCGGTTGGCATATCGATAGTGCCGGTGCCAACATGCTGGCTACACGCTATGCCGGTATAAATGCCAAAGGGGTTATTTTGGGGGTTATGCTGCTTTCGGGTGCCATTGCGGGCTTATGCGGTGCCGAACGTTCGCTGGGTGCCTATGGTTATATGGAGCTAGGGTTTTCCCCCGGCTACGGCTTCGACGGCATGGCGGTAGCCATTATTGCCAAAAACAACCCGGTGGGTTCGGTGGCGGTGGCGCTGCTCTTTGGGCTAATGTACTACGGCGGCATTAATATTAATATGTGGACAAACGTACCCTCCGAGTGGGTGAGCTCGCTCATTGCCATCATGCTCATTCTGGTAGCGGCCGAAAGCGGTATTTTTCATTCGCTGTTGGCCGGTTTGAAAAGCCTGCGGGGAGGTGCCAAGGCATGAACATTTCGCTGGCTTCTATTTTGGCACGCGCCCTGGCCAACGCTACGCCGCTTATTATAGCCGGTGTGGGTGGCATTTTTGCAGAGCGTTCCGGCGTTGTAAACATTGCTATAGAGGGCATGATGCTAACCGGCGGCTTTGCTGCGGCGGTGGGCGCTCTCTACACCGGCAACACCTGGCTGGGGCTGCTCATTGGCATACTGGCCGGAGCGTTGGTGGGGCTGCTACATGCATATCTGTGTGTTTCTGCCGGGGTAAACCATGTGGTAAGCGGCCTGGCAATTAATATTTTTGCTTCCAGCATGTCTGTTTACCTAATGAGTGTATGGTTCGGTAACAAGGGCAATACCCCTGAAATTCCAAAGCTGCCCACTATTTCCATCCCTTATCTGCGCGATTTACCGCTGGTGGGCGAAATGCTGGGTGGTCTTTCAATTATTACGCTGCTTATGCCGTTGGTGGTGTGGGGGGTATGGTGGGCTATTAACCGCACACCCTTTGGAATTCGGCTGCTGGCAGCCGGCGAAAACCCAAAGGCAGCACAGGTGCTGGGTATACGGGTGAGCCGTGTACGCTACCTAAGTGTGGCACTCAGCGGTGCCTGTGCAGGGCTGGCTGGGGCGTACCTTTCTATATCATTCATTAATATGTTTGTAAAAAACATGGTGGCGGGACGCGGTTTTATTGCAATTGCCACCATTATTTTCGGAGCCTACAAGCCACTGGCAGTGGCGGTAGCCGGTTTGCTTTTTGGCGTTTTCGACGCCATTCAAATGGCCTTCCAGGGTACCATTGCAATTCCCCAGGAATTTACCCAAAGCATTCCCTACATTGCCACCATAGTGGCAGTGGCTGTAATGGCACGAAAACGCAAGGAAGTTTAGGAGGGCTGGTATGACGATGACACCGCGGGAAAGATTTCTCAAGGTGCTTTCCTTTGAAAAGGTAGATAGAATACCCCTAATGGATTTTGGCTACTGGCGTGAAACCATTGCCCTGTGGCACACCCAGGGCTTGCCGCAGGATGTGGATACCACTGAAGAGGTGGAACGATACCTGGGGCTGGATAGGGGTTTTGAAACAAACCTGGTAAACTATTGGTCAGATAACGGGCCGGTGGGCTTTCTGTGGGGGCTTTACCCCGAAAGCCCCAAGCGTAAGATAGCCGAAACAGAAACCACCGTTACCTATGAAAGCGACGACGGCATTACCCTAGAGCACAAGCAATCGGGCAGTATTCCGCAGCATCTGCGGCACCTGGTGCAAACCATGCAAGATTTTCAAGAAAAGGTAGTGCCGCGCAAAAAAGCCAGCGACAAGGGCCGTATTACGCCGGAGTTTTTCTCTATGCTGGAATATAGCAAGGCAACCGGGCAACCCTGTGGCGTATGGCTGGACGGTTTTCTGGCCTGGCCCCGTATTCTAACCGGCATTGAAAACCTTTCCTATTACTACTACGACCAACCCGAGCTCATCCATGCCATTAACCGCCAGCATGTGGAGTTTATGAAAGAGTATATTGACATTACTCTAACCCACACCCCGCTGGACTACGCCTGCTTTTTTGAGGATATGTGCTATAAGGGGGCTTGTCTGGTTTCGCCGGCTATCTTCGATGAATTTATGAAGCCCTATTACTTAGAAATAGTAGCCTACCTGCGCCAGCACGGTGTGCAGAAAATTATGGTGGATTCCGACGGCTACACGGGTGAGCTTTGCGCTAAACTAATTGAAGTGGGGGCCGACGCCCACTACCCATGTGAAATTGCTGCCGGCTCGCACCCGCAGCTGCTGCGTAGCCGCTACCCAAACCTAGCGCTGGTTGGAGGGATTGATAAATTTCAGCTCAGCCTGGGGCGAGAAGCCATTGATAAAGAGCTGGAGCGTCTATGCCCTGTGCTGGAAACCGGCGGCTTTATTCCGGCACTGGACCATCGTGTACCCCCAAACGTTAGCCTGGATAACTATAAATATTACCTGGAACGCAAGCAGCGGCTGCTGGAGCGCTATAGCGGCTGAGATATCAGGATGCAAAAAGAAATCCCCCGCATGGGGGATTTCTTTTTGCATTGCTGTAACTAGCAGGTGCAATGACGAATGGTTCTGGGGCAGGCGCTGTTCATGCCCGAATACAGCTCGGCGCAGGTGAGCCAGCGGGGATGTGAAAATTCCGGCCAGAAGGGGTCGCGGCAATCTACGGGATATTCCGCACGGCAGCCATTGGCGTCCACACAAAGGCGATATTCGCGGGGGCATATGGGTTCAATGGGAATAGGTGCGCAGCCGCGGCGGCCGTCTGTAAAGGTCTGGGTTTCTACCGACAGATCTTCAGGCTGGTTGTTTCTATTGTTACTCATACTCAATACCTCCAAAGTAGTCGTTCCCAGTCCGCTTGGCTGGGATAATGTTTGGACAATGCAAGTTACCCCATGGCCCCGCGTGCCTTTCGGAAGTGGCAAGGCTGCCGCAGCCTGCCTTAATGAAAAGCTTTCTGCGGGGGAGTAGGTGTTATTGGCAAAGTCGGGTGCCTCTACATTATATGCAAAGGGTAAAATAAAGGGTAAAGAATCTCAGGTCAAAGCCCTCCATATGGTACCCACATCAGTGGTAGTGTGAGGCTTATAGTAGCAGAGCTTGTCCACAGGCTGAATTCACTTT
>CAYYOY010000003.1:0-19056 GCA_964473265.1 uncultured Oscillospiraceae bacterium | reverse complement strand
GCCAAAGCTGTTAAAAAAGCGCCCGAGGGGGCACCCCGAGGCAAACTGCCCTGCGGCAGTTTGCCTCGGGGTGCCCCCTCGGGCGCTTTGGTTACCCCCACGCCGGCCTGGGCTCCCGGCTACGATATTGCAACCCAGCCCATGGGGCATGGGCAACGCAAAAATTTATAAAACGGCTATAAATTTTTTAAACCTTACCTGCGTTACCGGCAAAATAGCGCACCAGCGCGTCATATTGTTTTTGTGCTACCACCGCCAGCTTTTCTGGGGTGTCAAAATCGGCCATATCCACAGGGTTATCAATAAAGGCGTTTTCCACCAGCACAGCCGGGCAGTTGGTAAGGCGTACAATGCCAAAATAGCTGTTATCGCCCAGGTAGCGATAGCGTATGCCGTCGTCGGGGCCGCGCAGCTGCTGAATTTGCGACATTTCCTGTGCCAATATACGGGCATAGGTAAGCGAAGCAATGTGTATCCAGTAGCGCGGGCTGCCTTTGGGGCGAGGCACCTCGGGGTAAATTTCCCAGCCGTCGCCTCCGCCGGCATTAAAATGGTTGGAAATAAGCATATCGAGGTTAGCGGCGTTGGCCTTGCGGGCACGCTCGTTTACCCCAATGGTAACGCCGTAGGGGGCAAGCAGAATAGGGGTAAAGCGTTTATCCGCGGCTAGCAGCTCTTCCAGCTTGCGGGTAATGGTATCGTTTAACGCATCCTCCTTATAGGGCGGCGCAACAGCGCCGGGGTCGTCGCCCCCGTGTCCGCTGTCCAGGCCTATTCGGAAGGCCATAGAGCAGTTCCTCCTTTCTTGGGTGGGTGTACGCACAGGCAGAAAATGCGTATGTTCTAAACAGTAACCCCGGCGGCAATGCAGCTACTCTTTTGGCTGCTGCACAGCTTGGCGCAGGCTTTCCACCAGGCGGGTTAAAAAGCCCGGCAGGGGAATTTCCATGCGGCCAAGGTTTTCAAGCGTAGAGAGTATCTCATTTACAATTAACCAAAGCACAACCATTAAGGTAACCGTGCCGGGGGGTGTCGTCTGTAAACCCAAAAAGCTGCCCCCGGCGCGCAACAGGCTATCTACCAAAACGCCCACTGCCACCATGCACAGGCAGGCCAGCTTTTTGGCAATGCCGCGCAGGCCGGCCCGGCTGCTCAGTGTGCCCGTCCAGGCGGCGGCCGACATCCCGGTTATATAATCCATCCCCATAGCCATCACCAGCAGCAAAAGCCAGGGCAGCAGCTGCTCCAGCCCGCAGGCGGTAATACCCAGTGCCGTGCAAAACCATACTAAAAATTGTTTCAGTCGTTCCAAAGAAAACCCTCCCTTTATTTTATTGCAAGATAGGCATAATTGACACCCTGTGCATTCAGCCGCGCAACGGCGCTGCCCGGCGCAGCGCCGCTGCTGTAGGAAACGCTAAAGCCCTGGTTGGTAATCTCCAGCGGTGTGGTGGAAAAACCCAGGCAGGCCAGGCCGAGATAATTGCTGGTTTGGGTTTGGTTGCTTTGGTACAGCGCAATGTTAAATTGGTCGGCAAACACCAGCACAAAACGTGGCCGAAACCCCAGTGTAATGCTGCGCTTGGCGGCATCATTTCCCACATAGCTACCCAGGTAAAAGGGCTGTGCCACAAAGGCTTTTTCCTGCGGGGTTACATGCTCGTTTTCCGCCGCCACATGCTGCGCAATGGCTTGGTCCAGCAGCAGGTTATCGCCATTAAAATCTTCCATTTTGGGTTTATCACTGGCCTGCCAGTGGTTCAGCCCCAGATGCGGGGTTTTATGGGTGCTGGGCATAGGGGTCATCCTCCTTTTCGTAATAGTTAAACAGCAGCAGGCTATCCAGTGCTTCCCAAGTAAGTGCCTCGCCTTCCAGGGCCTGCCAGTTTTCGTAGCGCTCTTCAAACATCTGCCAGCTAAGGCCGCCCACATCCACCTGGCATTCCAAATGGGCGGGCAGTACCCGCCGGGCGGCGGCAATAATTTCGTACACATTGGGGTAATTGCCAATAAAGGCCGTAACGGTAAGCGCCAGCTGCCGTGCGGCAAATTGCTCTTGCAGGCTTACAACCAGCCCAACCCCCATAAGCGAGGCCTGCAGCCCCACCGGCGTAAAGCTAAGCGGTGTGGTAGAAAGGCTGTATAAAATACGCCTGCGGCGGTGGTGTGCCGGCAGGTCGGGCCGCTGGGGCAGCGCCAGCAGCCCTTCCCACACGGTAAGGCGGGCAGGGGTGGCGCTGGCAACCAGCATATCATCGGTTAGATCGTCCAGGGCATCTTTAAAGGCCTGCAGCGCGCAGGCATAGGCTGCCAGCTCGGCATCCAGCAGGCTGCCGGTAGCAAGCTTATAAAGCCCCAGGGGCTGCAGCAGGGCAGTAAGCTGGGTAAGCGCCCACATCTACACCACCGCCATTTCTGTAACCACCGCCTCGCCGGGGCGCACCACCTGGCCGGACAGTGGGTGAATGTCGCCTTCCGGCTGCAGGATCTCGTAGTTGTAAAGGCCGGGCAAATCGTAGAGTGTACGGCCCAGCGCCGCCCGCAGCAGCGGCTGGCCCACCCCCAGCGTGGCGGCGTAGCCGGCCACGGCCTGCACAACAAGCGGTGCAAGCCGCGCAAAGGGTACCCCCTCTGCCGGGGCAATGGCAAGCTCCAGCCCGCAGGGCAGCTCTTGGGCGGGCAGCACCAGGGTGTCTACCCCCACCTCGCGCACGGTGGCAAAGTGCTCGTTCAGCCGCGCAAGCAGCTCGGGCGGCGGGTTGTACCCCGCGCCCGAAACCACTATGTCCAGCGTGCCCGGCCCACGCAGTAGCGGCAGCACGGCGGCCGAGGCAATGCCCTCAAAGCCCATGGCCTCGCACCAATAATAGGCGCAGTTGGCCCCGGTGGGAATATGCAGAAAGCTCTGCAGCAGGCGGCTGCGCAGCTGCTCGTCGCTTTCGCCATCCTCACCGCCGGTAAAGGCGGCTGGGTTGGTTACGCCGGTAATGCCGGGCGGCGGGCTTAGCAGCACATTTATGCTGCCCGCCACAAGGTTGCCCCGCCGCCCACCCTCCAGCGTGCGGGCAGGGCATTCGATAAACACTTCGCCGGCAGGCAGCAGAGCCTCGCAGGTGGTTTCTACCCGCAGAGTATCTTCCCCCGCAGGCTGGCAGACGCACCCCGCGGGAATGATAATATCGTACCCCGCCGGGGTTTGGCGCGAAAAGCGCAGCACCCCCGTAGCCTGCAGAGGCTGCTTGCGGTTTAGTGAACGCTGTGCACAGTGTTTATCTAAAAATTCCCCCGTGGCGCTTTCGGGAAAGGCCTGGCGCTGCTGCTCGGCCAGTTGTTGCCAAAGCTCGGCCAGTAGGCTGGCCAGCACCTTCAGGCGTATGCCAATATCCGAAGCGTTGTCGGGGCTGTGGCCGGCTTGCTCGGTGTAGAGCTGCGCCATCTGCGCTAAAATATCTTGATATACAGGGGTTGTCATAGCTTCACCTCCAGGTTGTAGGCCTGTGTACCTACCACCAGCGTAAGGGCCAGGTCAATACAGTCCTGCTCGGGTTGGTAGCGGCAGCTAAGCTCGGTAACGCTTACATAGGGCATATCTTCCAGCGCTTCGCGCACGCAGGCCGCCGCCAGGCCCTGCAGCACCTCGGGGCTGGCCTTGGGCAGGCTGCGCAGGCGGCTGCCCAGTGTAGGGTCGGGCGCAAAGCTGCCCCGGCGTGTCACCAGGCGTATCAAACAGCGCTGCACCAGCTCTTCTTCGCCGCTAACGGCAATGGGCAGGCCGCAAAGGTCGGTGGCCGGTTTGCCGTCTCGCAAAAGGGTGTCCAAAGGCAATTCCTCCTTTTAAACGGATGCCCCTGCCTGCTGCGGGGGTATGAGCTGCCCCTCGCGGGTGATGCGCAGGTCGTTGATGCATACATCTCCGTTTTGGCACAGCTTAATATACCCCCCGCCGGCGGTGAGACAAAGCTCACCCGGCGCCAGGCCCTCGGGGCTGCTTTGCGCACCGGCGCACACCACCCCGCCGGCACAGGGCAAAAGCAGCAGCCGCTGGCCTTCCACTGGCCGCCAGTGTATGCCCCCGGGGGCAAAAAGCGGGCTCTGGCGGTATTCCAGCTCGCCCACTGCGCCAAATTGCCCTTGTTCGGCAAAGCTAACCTGTGCCAGGCTGGCCCCGGCAGGGCGGGGGGCGTTTGGGTTGGTTATCCACATAGTGCGCGCTCCTCCTATACAAGAAACTGCATATCGGCCAGCTCCAGCAGGGTGTACAAGCCGTCTTGCTCCAGCGTTTGGGCAACGCTGTGTACATACAAGCCCGAACGCAGGCCGCCGGGTGTTTGCACCGCCACAGGGGTGCAGAGGGCAATATCCTGCAGGCCGGGCAGCGCAACCTTTAGCCGCAGTGCCGCCTGGTTGGCCTTGCGCATACGCCGGGCAGCCTCCTGGCTGGGCCGCCCGGCAAACTCGGCAGCCGGCACCACATAGCGCTTGCTGCGCAGTTTATATTTTTCAAGGTCGGGGTTGTGCACCGCCAGGCTGTAGTAGCCCTGCTCGGTTTGCAAAATGAGCACCGAGGGCATGGCCGAACGGTTAAGGCATTCTTCCAGCCACAAAAAGCGCTGGGCACCTGCCCGCGCCGTGTTGGAAAGGGTAAGCGCCCGCCCGCTGCGCGAAGCCTGAAAGGCCACTGTATCGTGGCTGCTTAAAAAGGGCTCTTTATGGGTGACCGTGCGGCAAAAGGCGGTAAAGGCCTGCCATTCGCTCATGCCCTTTTGCACCTGGAAAAAAGCTGCCCGGGGGTTGCCAAGGTCGTCGGCCAGGCGCAGGCCATAAGGGGCCAGATGATTGCGAAAAATATCCTGCAGGCGCATGCCGTAGTAGCTCTGGGGCAGGGCTTCGTTATCCAGCGCCAGGCTGCCTGCCGAACGGGCCGAAAGCCGCAGCAGGCTGCCACCGGCCTTATAAAGGCGCTGCTGTTCGTCCACATTGCACCAAAAGCCGCCGCCCCATTCCATGCGCACCGCCCGCAGCCACTGCCCGGGGTAAAGGGGAAAGAGCGCCTCCAGGCTGTAGGCCGGGCTTTCCAGCTGCTTATATAGCTGAAAGGATGCCGCCCGCCCCAGCGAAATCCGTTGGCCTTCCAGCGTTTCAGCTGTAAAAAGCGGGTTGGACAAGCCCTTCACCCCCATCCCCGGCCTGTTCTTCTGTAAACTCAAATTGGTACACCAATATACTGCCGTCCCCTTCGCATAGCAGGGTAAGCTTGGTAAAAAATGCTCGCATAGGCGCCAGCGAGGGAATAAAAAGAGAGCCGGAGCTGCTTTCGGCCTGTAGCTGCTGCAGCCGGCGGCAGTGTTCGGCGGCCGTGCTGCCGTAAAACGCCCCTTCGCCCCGCACCACCCGGCAGGCCGGCCCCAGGTTTTGTGCAAGGCCGCCTATGCCGGGCCGCAGCAGAGCAGCCGTTCGGCTTTGGCTTTCTACCTGAATGCTGCGCGGGTTGTGGGGGAAGGTAAAATCTTTATATTTTAATTTATCCATTTAGGCCGGCTCCTCCTGCGGGGTTAGGCCGGGCTGGCTGCGCAGGCTGTGGCGCAGTTCCCAATCTAACCGGGGCAGCAGCGGCTCGGCGGCGGTGGCAGCCGGAGCGTGTACCGGTGCAAAGTGAAAGCCGGGCAGGCCGGCCTCGGGCAGGCTGCCCATAGCGGCAGGCGGCGAAAGCGCCAGGCTTTGGGCGGGTGGCAAGCTGTTTTCGCGCGGGGGGCGCACCGGCTGTGCCTGCTGCATGGCTGCGCCGGCAAAGGCTGCGCGGTTGCGGGCCAGTGCGGCTTCAAGGCTCATGGTTTGCTTCCTCCTTTGCAAAATCGCCCTCCAGGCTGCCGTGCTGCACCGCCCAGGCTGCCTGCGCCAGCTCGGCAAGCTCGTCCAGGCTAAAGGTATCCAGCAGGGCCTGGGGGCTTTCGCAGCCAAGGTCGGCCGCTGTGCAGAGCAGCGCGGCATTGTGGGCAATGGCGGTAACATCGCAAGCAGGCAGGTGAAAGGGCTCTAGCAGCAGGGCACACTGTTCGGCCAGCGAAATAAGCCCCAGTTGTTCCAGCGCCGAAAGCCGGCGGATGCCCACCCGCCGCCCGGCCAGCTGCAGCACCGCGCCGCTCATGCGCCCACCTCCATGCGGCGGCCGGCCACAATGGAAACCGTTTCAAAGAGCACCTCGCCAAGGTCGGCAGCTTCTTGAATGCCGGCCCACTGGCAGCCGGAATAGATAACCTTGCGGTCGGGCCGTACAATTACCACGTTAAAATCGCTTAGCTCGTGGAAGTTGATAAGGTCGCCCCTGCCGGTGGCGGCACACACGCGGGTAAGCTCCAGCTGGTGCTTCACCCGCCCGTCTATCGTACCCACCGGCTCTTTGGCGCCAAAGGCTTCTACAAGCTTGCTTTCTTTGGTGCTTCTGGCCTTGTAGCTTTGCGCCACCGCCAGCTTGCGGCCGTTAATTTCTATGTAAATATCGGTGCTGGTGGGAAAGGTAAATGCGGCCAAGCTTCATTCCTCCTTTTAAACCAGAACATGTGCCTGCAGGTGTATTTGGTTCACGGCATAGGCCACATGAAAGGCAATGTGTACGGTGCACACCGAAGGGTCGTCCCCGCTGCGGGCCACCACCGGGCTTTCGTAGGCGGTAATAACGCCGTCCTCTTGTTTGGCGGCCAGCAGCACCGTAACCTGGCTGGCAATGGCGGCCAGTGCCTGGGGCGTACTGCTTAGCCCCTGCAGCCGGCTTTTTAGCAGGCTGCGCACCGCGGCCAGCATGTCGTCTATAATAAGTGTTGTGCCAACCGGGGCAAACGAGCGGTCTGGTAAGCCCCCGGTGGCGGTGCGAGTGGTAATGGCCCGCACACATTCCACCCGGCCGCCCAGCTCTTCCAGCGGGGTTACGCCACCGGCCAGCAGCTGTTCTATTTCGCTTTCGCGCAGCGGCTGCGGCAGGCTTTGCAGGCCGGTAAGGGCTACGCCACTCAGGCTTTGGGCTGGGTGGGGCAGTGCCAGCACCGCCCCCGCCAGCGCACAGGCGGCGTATATGCTCTGGGGGGTTGCACCCGGCATGCGGGTGGGCAGCACCGCAGGGCAGGTGAGCAGCATACGCTCGCTGTTTAGCGCGGCAGCGGCTGCTAGCGCCTGGTCGGGTTGTTCCAGCCCCACAAAGGCAAGGCGTTCGCGCTGCAGGGCCGAAGCAGCTTCTACCCATTGGCACAGCATGGACAACGCCTGGGGCGGCAGCTGGGCCACAATGGCGTATACCTCTTGGTTTTCCAGCAAGGCAAGGGCTTGCTCCAGTTGCTGTTCGGTGGCTTCTTCGGGCAGCGGCAGCAGGTAGATGGTATTTACACCCGCCTCAAACAGCAGGCGGGCGCACACCAGCGCCGGTTCTTCCAGGCTGCCCAGCAGCGCCGAGGCCTGCAAAAAGCTGGTGAGCCAAACCGGCTCTTGCAGCCGGCAGGGCAGCAGCAGGGCTGCGTTTTTTAGGCTGCGCCCCGCCGCCGCAAGGCTGCTTATGGTATACTGCGAAAATACGCCCGGGCGCAGGGTGTTGGGCATGCTCATGGCGTTTGCTCCTTTCCGGGGCGGGTGGGGTAAACCCGCCTGCTTTTAACTATGGAGTAAGGGCCCCACCCCCGGGCAGCTTGCCGCCCAGCACCACAAAGCGTTCAATGGGTGGGGCAGGGCTGTGCCTGGCCACATAGGCCGGCAGCGAGGCCCGGGCGGTTAGGTGAAAGCCACCGCCCTGTTTATCGTACACCAGCGGTTCGCACCACATCTCGGCAAAGGGCAGGGGGCAGCTTTCTAAAAACAGAGCCTCGCAAAGCGCTGCAAATGCCTCGTGGCAAAGGGTGGCGGTATCTGGGCGGTAAATATCAAACCGCAGGGTAATATCAAAGGCCTTGCCGTAAAGCTCGCCCTCGGGCTGGCTGCCCAGATAAGCCGATTGCCGCTCGGCGGTGGCAATTTTATCAATGCCCACGGCAAGGGTGGTTTGCCCCAGCGGGTTGGGGCGGTAACCGTTGGGGTATTCTGTGGTAAGCGTTGCCTGCCCGCCCAAAAAGGGCGAAAGGTAGGCTACTACCGCTTGTTTTAGCTCGGCCAGTGCCGCCATAGCCCTACACCCCCTCGTGGTAGGGCTCCAGCCAGCCGCTGCGGTAGGCCGGCAGCCCGCCCAATAAATAATCTGCCAGGCTTACCACCCGCAGCTTGGCAAATCCGCAATCCAAAATATCCCCTTCGGTCAGCAGACTGCCGGGGCCTTCCAGCGGCCCGCGGTAGAGCCAGCGGCGGGTATCGGGCCGGCCAATGGCGCTGTAGCTCTCTTCTAAAAACTTGCGGTTGCGGTTAATGTCTGGCTGCACAAAGGCGCGGAAGCAGTGGCTTTCGCCGGGGCGCTGCAGCTGGACATCAATGCCGCACAGGGCGATAACACGGTGTATCTGCCGCACAATAGCTGCCGGATGCAGCAAGGCAATTCCCCCTTTATGTTGCAATGCTGGCACGCAAAAACGTGCGTTGATTATACGGTTTATAAGCCACCCATTCGGGTGGAGTTAAATGGGTATAATGCAGCCCGCCTGCCGGCGCAGCACGGGTGCCAGCATGGCCAGCAGCTCGGCCTTGGCGGCCTGTGCCACGGGCAGCGAAAGCCTGCCGGAAAACGAAATATCGCCAATTTGCATGCTTTCGCTTTGGTTCAGGCTGTGCAGCAGTGCCAGGCGGTAAAGCACCATGCCGGCGGCGGCCATAGCCAGCGGCTGCTGCCATTCGGGCGCGGCGGCCCGGGGCAGCAGTTGCGCTTCCAGCTCTTGAATAGCGGCCAGGCAGAGCGGAAGGTAGGGCTGTGCCTGCTCGGGGCTTAGCTCTGCCAGCAGGCAAACGTGTTCCAGCGTACGGGGCAGGTCTATCACCCGTAAAACCTCCTTTGGGGGCAGCCGGCCAAAAACCGGCTGCCCGGCAGACTACTTCTTTAGTGTCAATACCCGCACGGCTTCGGGGAAGATTTTTGAAAAGCCCGCAATAGAGGTAATGGCGGCGCGTTCCAGCTGGCAATCGATAAGCTTGTCGTATTCCACCGCAACCTCGGCGGCCACCACCATTTCCAGCGCGTAGCGGCGGTCCAACCCTATTACAGTGCCGGCAGAAAGCGCCCCGGTGGGAATAAGGCTGGCCCCCAGCGGTGTTACCAGCTTGCCGGTGTGCTGGAAATCCAGCCCGGCGGCGGGGTTTTTAAATTCCGCAAGGTTTAAAATTTGCACCGCCATATCGGGCGAAACCAGCAGGGTGTTTAGCTCGTAATCGCCCATGCGGTTCCAAAGCGCAACAAGGTCGGAATACGCCAGGGTGGTGGTGGCGGTGGTCTGGCTGGGGGCGGCGCCCACCGCGCCGTCGCCCTTAATAAGCACCTCTACCGCGTCTGAAAGCTGGCTCTTGGCAATGGCCCCGCCAATTTGCCGCAGCGCCACGGTAAAAAGTTCCAGCCGCTGGAAGCGAATGGCCTCGTAGCTGGCCGAAAGAATACGCCCGCGCTTTTTTAGCTGCACCAGCGTGTTTTTTAGCTTTAGGGTGGTGTGGGGAATGGCCGTGCCCTCCAGCACCTGCTTCAGGGCCAGGTCGTCCTGGCTCATGCCGGTGGAAATAGTGCGGTAATCGGGCGTGTTGATGGTGGTTTTGGCGGCGATAATGCGTTCCAGCACCTTGCTTTCCGCCATGCCGGTGTTTACCGCCCGCGCTACATATTCCGGGAAGAGGGTAGCTGTTTCAGCGTTCTGAAAGAACTTTTGAATTTGGTCGCTGGCCGGGCCGGAAACCTTAATATCAAAGCGTTTGAGCTGGCGGCCAAAGGCGTCCAGCTCGCCCAGCTCGGTGCCTGCGTAGGCGGCAGTGGGGTCCAGCTGTTCCAGTTGCTGGCTAAAGCTTTTGCCGCTGCCGTTGTAGAGCGATTTTTCCAGCCGTATGTTTTGGTAGTTGCTCATATGCGCTCTCCTTTCACTTGCCTAGAGAAGGATGCCGGCCATACCGGCGGCCTCGTCCAGGTCTACCACCGTTACCCGGCGTCCGTTCTCGGCGGGGGTGAGCCTGCCGTTCTCGTCGGCCTTGGCCTGCAGCTGCCCGTGGGTTACATTGCCCGAATAGGCAACGCGGGCGTAGCCCCCCAGCTGCACCAGCGCCAGCCCACGGTCTAGCGCCGTAAGCACGCCGCTAAAGCTGCCGTTGGCATCTTGCACCGTGGTATCGGCCGTTACCTCTACCAGTGCGCCCACGGTAAGCTTTTCGCCGGGGGTAAAGGTTGCGTAGCGGCAGGAAAAACCCTGCAAAGAAATGCTCATGCCATCTTCCTCCTATATTAAATTTGAAATACCCGGTTGGGCCCGGGGCCGGCCTCGGGCGTGGCCGCCAGCTGCGGCAGAGGAATTTGCGGCTGCACCGGTGCGGCGTAGGCAGCTTTCATGGTGCGCAGTTCCTCTAGGTTTAGTGTTGCTGTGGCCTTGCCCACCAAGGCGGGGGTAAGCCCCGGGGTGGCCAGCAGTGCCAGGCGTGTTACCTCGCGGCGCAGTTCCTCTAAGCAGCTGCGGCCATAGGCGGCCTCTTGCTCCAGCTCGGCAATATGCTTGCCAAGTGCCGCCGCCTGCCCCGAGGAAAGCCGCAGCGCACCGCCTTCCTGCAGCAGCTTGCAAACTTCTTGGGGCTGGGGTGTGCCGGAGCTATCCCACCCCTTGGTTACCCCCGCCGCCGGTTGGGCCGGCACCGCCACGAAGCTAAACTCAAAGGCGTCTGTGGGGTTTTCCAGCAGGGCGCAGCAGAGCACCTCTCCCCCGCCGGCCCGGTATTTACGCCCGCGAATATGCTTACAGCTGCCGGCGCGTAAATCTTGCCCGCACACCGAGCAACGCAGGCTTTCTACACTGCAGCCCACGCTTACCTCTTTTTTAATACCAGCGTCTATTTCAAGAATAAGGTCGGCATTTTTGGCGCAGCGCACCATGTAGGCGCTGGCGGTAAGGGTGGTGTAGGGCTCGCCGCAGCGGGTGGTGCGTTCGGGGTTGGCTTCCACCGCCGTGGCAAAAATGCGGGCGGTTTGGTTTTCGCCCTTGGGGTTGTGGTCGAAAATGCCGGTTTTGCCCACAAACAGCTCGGCCAGGCGGTGCAGCGCCGGTATGGTAAAGCGTTCACCGTCGCGGTCTATTTCGTTATCGCACAGCACCAGCGAAAAGATATACACCTCTTCGGGTGCAAGGCTGCGCCTGCAAAAACGGTGGATTTCCTCCAGCTGTTGCGGGGTAGGGGCATTGGATGAAGATTTTTGCACTAGGGCCTGCTTCATGTGGCGGTTCCTCCTTCCTCTTGGGTGGTGGGCCGCCCGGCTTCCAGCCGGGCGGCGCGGGCGGCGGCCAGGCGTGCGTTGGCCAGCTCGGTTTCGTCCAGCAGCGTAATATGGTTCCAGCTAAGGCTTGCCGTGCAGTCGTAGCCTTCCAGCCGCAGCAGGGTGTTGCACACTCGTAAAACAACCGGGGTAAGCAGGCTGCGGTAGGCTTCCAGCTCGCTGGTGAGCAGGTCGGCCTGCTGGCGGCTCATGCGTTCCGTGCTCGACCAGTTAAGCCCCAGCAAAAAGGGTGGCAGGCCCAGCTTGGCTACAATTTCCTCCAGCATTTGGCGCACCGGCACGCTGGTATCCAGCGTTTGGTTGTCGGCGCCAATCACGCGGATGTCCACATCCCCCACGGCTACAAAATCGCGTATCTGGCCGCCCGGGCCGGGGCTCATTACCTGGCTCCATTCCTTTGCAATGGCCCCGGCAATTTCGCGGGCGTTGTGGCGGTCGGCTTCGGCCTGCGGGCGGTAGGTAACGGCATAGCGCAGGTTGGCAATGCGCTCGAAGTTGTTGCCGATAGATTCATAAATCTTCAGCAGAATACCGCATACCGAGGGTAGCCCCCGCAGCAGCGATTTACCCAAAACCTCGCCCGCCGGCGGGTTGAGCGGCGTAAACAGCACCAGCTGCGGCCGGGGCAGCGGCAGGCTTTCGCCCAGCCTGCGCAGGTAAATTTGGCACTGCAGCGGGTTTTCGCCGGGGCGTATTTCCAGCTGCTGCAGCGGCGCGTTGTAAAGGGCGGCAATGCTATCGCCCGCAGGGGTGAGCACCATTTCGCCCACGGCGTTGCCGTAGGTAAGCAGGCTTTCCAGGTAGCGGCTTACAAAGGCAGCCAGCCCCTGGCAGCCGGCCCCCACCTGCACACCCTCGGCAAATTGCCGCAGGCGGCGCTGGGCGGCGGGGTTTTCGCACATAAGCTCGAAGCCCCCCACCAGCCGCACAATTTTCAGCAGTGCTGCATCCACAATGGGTACGGCGGCACGCATAGCGTCGTACAGCGCGTAGTCGGGCTGCTGCAGCGCCAGCAGGGGAGAAACCAGCCCCCCGCTCTGCCGCGCGGTTTGCACCGCCACCTGCGGCTGCGCCGAGCGGAATAGATTTTTCATGCCCATATCAAAACCTCCTTTCAAGCGTGGTTTCGGGCAGGCCCCTGCAAACGTGCGAGGCAAAAAAGCCGGGTGCTTCGCCGCAGGGGGCCAGCACGGTGGCCACAAAATAGCGGATGTCGTCCATGGCGTGGTCGTTTTGCTTTAGCGGGGTGTCGCCCCGGGCACGTTCGTCCCAGCGGTAAAGGGCAAATTCGCGCAATGTATCGCGGCAGGTGGGGGAAAAGGCAATTTGCCCCCGGCGCAGTGCCTCGGCCACGGCATTAATGCCCGGCAGCACCTGGTTTTGGGCGGGCAGCACGCGAAACTGCCCATGCCTGCGAATGGTTTCTATAAAGCTCGCGGCAGAAGGGTCTACCACCACGGCGGTGATAGGGTAGCCTTGCGCAAGCTGTTCCAGTGCGGCATAGTGCTCTTCGTCGGTTTTTTGCAGGCCGGTGGTGCGGGCGCAGTGGTAATATTCAGCCAGGCGGTACCACACCCCCTGCGCACAGCCCCACAGCCCCATAGAAGTAGGGTTTACCGTGCCGTAATCGCACGAGATATAAAAGCGGTTGCATTCCGGCGGTGGGCTGCAGATATGCCGTTCGGCCGAAAAGCCGGGGTACACCAGCCCCGCCGGTGCCACCCACCGCCCCAGCACAAAGCGTTCGTAAAAGCTGCCGGAATACAGGCTTTGGTAGCGGCGCAGCATAGCCGGGCTTAGGGAAGGGTTATCTTCCATGCGAAAGTGCAGGTAGAGCATGTTCTTTTGGCTTGCCTTTTGTATCCATTCGCGATAGAACCAGTGGTGCGGGTGTTCCGGGTTGCAGTTGAACCAAAAGCGCGAGCCTTCCACCGAGCAGCGCGCCAGAGCTTGTTCCACAAACGAGCGGGGCATAAGCGCCACTTCGTCGAACAACACGCCCGCCAGCGTAACCCCTTGGATTAAAGCCGCCGAGGCTTCGTCCTTGCCCCCAAACAGGTAAAAGCGGTTGCAGCGGCTGTGCCAGGAAATATCTAGGTAGTTTTTAGAAAGCTTGTAATCGTAGGCCATGCCCAGTTCATCCAGCAGCTCGAGCAAGCCCGTTACCAGGTTGCGCCGCAGGCTGGATATGGTACGCCCGCACAGCCCAAAAGCCCGCCCCTGAAAGCTGGCCGAAGCCCACAGCACAAAGGAAAGCGAAAGGCACAGCGTTTTGCCGCTGCGCACTGCGCCGTCGCAAATAATGCCGTCGCGGGTGTAGTGGGGGCTGGGCGGGCACCACCAGCCCAGTGCCATGCGCTGCTTAGGCGAAAAGCTGCTAAAGCGGCTCATGGCTGTAGGCCTCGCCTTCGCCTGCCAAACGTGCCGCCTGCCCCAGCGCCTGCAGCAGCGAGCTTTCCTGCACGGCTGCGTCCTGGTGTTCCAAGGCGGCCAGGCGGTCCAGCGCCTCCAGGCGGCTAAAGAACTTTACCTCAAAGCCGCCACCCTTCACCCGCCGCAGCTCCGAGACATTGTAAAGGTCGAGCGTGTCGGGGTTGGGCTGGTTTTCTTCGTCAGAAAGCACCAGCCGCACCGCGTCGGCAATGCTGCCAAAGGCTAGGCGGCACAGCCCCGCCCGGGCCTGGCAGCCCCGCCCCCCGCCCAGCTCGGCCAGCCGGTTTATGATGTGCGGCTCGCCCAGCAGCGAAAGCCCGGTTAGCAGCGCCTCTCTGGGCAACCAGCCTGCCAGCAGCGCTGCCTGTGCAGGGTTCTGCAAGGCCGCGTAATACAGGCAAAAGCTTTCTTCCTGCCGGGTAAGCTTGGGTTTTTCCATACATTCACCCCTTTCGCCCACACGGCAAAAACCCCGCGGGTTTGCGTACTACTACGCAAACCCGCGGGGTTGTTCACTAAAAATTTACATTTATGTTAGTTGGTAATGCCCAGGGTAAGCTCGGCCAGCTGCCGGGCGCTCATGCCGGATATGTACCGCCCAACCTCTTGCCCCTGCAGGGCCGCCAGCACGGCTTCGGGGGTGTGGCGCACGCCGGCCAGTGCCTGTTCCAGGGGGGCAATGTCCTCTAGGCCAAAAAAGTCGCCAAAGATGCGGGCTTTCTCAATAACGCCCCCCTGCACCTCCAGGCACATGTCAAGGGTGCCAAACTCAAACCGAGCACTGTGCGAAAGGTTGTAGGCCGGGCTTTCACCAATGTTCCATTCCCAGCGGCTGTATTTTTCTTCCACCAGCTTTTCCACCTCGGCCAGTTCTTCCGGGTTTAGGGTGTAGCTGCGAAGCTGGGGGTAGGTTTGCAGCAGGTAGCGCTGCAGCCCGTCGGTAAAGGCTTCAATATCCATGCCCGGCAAAAATTCCACCAGGTTGGCCACCCGGCTGCGCAGGCTTTTAATGCCTTTACTTTCAATTTTTAGTGGCTTGGGGCGCAGTGCCGCCACCAGGTGCGACATATCGGCCGAAAACAGCAGCGTGCCGTGGTGCATAATGCGCCCGTTCTTCACCGTTTGGGCATTGCCCGAAACCTTGCGGCCCTCTACGGTAAGGTCGTTGCGGCCCGAAAGCTGGGCGTCTACCCCCAGGCTTTGTAAATAATCGCGCACCGGGGCGGTGAATTTGGCGTAGTTATTAAAATCTCCTGGGTTGTAGGCTTCAATAAAGGTGTAGTTGAGGTTGCCAAGGTCGTGGAACACCGCCCCACCGCCCGTTTGCCGGCGAATGACTGAAATATTATGTTGCTTCACATACTCGGTGTCTATTTCTTCAATGGCGTTCTGGTTGCGGCCCAATATTACCGAAGGGCCGTTGCGCCAAAGGCAAAAAAGTTCTTCTTTGCGGCGGGTGAGCAAATATTCTTCCAACGCCAGGTTAAAGGCGGGGTTGTGGCAGGGGTTTTGTACTAGCAGCACAGGTTTGTACCATCCTAAATAAATATTGCAGCCGGTGGCAAATAGCCCGGCCAAAATGTAAGGCTATAAAACGCACACGCCGCAAACAACCGGCGGTGCCTACCGCGGCCGGCCATTTTCGCTCGTTTTGCCCTGCGCACTGCATGCTGCGGGCAAAAGCTCGCTGTTAGGCCGGCCGCCTTTTCCCCGCAAAGCCTGTGGGCTTTCCACTGCCGGGGAAAGCGGCGCAAATTTACATGCTCTCGGGTGCGTCTATGGCCATAAGCCGCAGCAGGTTGCGCAGCACGGTGCGCACGCCCAGGCACAGCGCCAGCCGGGCCTGCATAAGCGGCTCTTGCTCGTTCTTTACGCGGCAGGTGTTGTAAAACTTGTGGAAAAGCGTAGCCACCGCCTGCGCAAAATGGGTGAGCCGCGCAGGGTCGTAGCGTTTGGCGGCTTCGGCCACTTCGCCGGGGAAGCGGGCCAACAGGCGCACCAGTTCGCGCTCTTCCGGGGTGTTCAGCAGCAAAAGCTCTTGGGGTGTGCAGGCGCGGGGGGCAATGCCCTCGGCCCCCAGGTTCTTCACAATGCTGCAAATGCGGGCGTGGGCGTACTGCACGTAGTACACCGGGTTCTGGCTCGATTGCTCTGCGGCAAGGTCTAGGTCAAAATCCAGCGTCGAACCCGGCTCGCGCATATTAAAGAAAAAGCGGGCGGCATCTACCGGCACTTCTTCAATAAGGTCGGCCAGCGTAATGGCCTTTCCGGTACGCTTGGACATACGCACCGGCTTGCCGTCCTTGGTAAGGCGCACCAGCTGCATGAGCACAATATCCAGCCGGCCGCTTTCCAGCCCCATGGCTTCCATAGCGCCCTTCAGGCGGGCCACATGCCCGTGATGGTCGGCCCCCCAAATGTTTATGGCTTTATCGTAGCCGCGCACCGCCAGCTTGTTGTAGTGGTAAGCAATGTCGGCCGCAAAATAAGTGGGCAGCCCGCCCGAACGCAGCAGCACTTCGTCCTTTTCGCCGCCAAAGGCAGTGGCTTTATACCACAGAGCGCCGTCCTGCCGGTAGGTAAGGCCGCGCTGTTCCAGTTGTTCCAGCGCCTGGGCAACCGCCCCGCCGCTATGCAGGCCGCTTTCTAAAAACCAGTTATCGTAATGAATGCGGTAGGCCGCAAGGTCGTCCTTCATTTTTGCCAGGTTTTTGGGCAGGGCAAATTCCACCAGCTTGGCCCGCCGTTCTTCCGAAGCAAGCGCCAGCAGGCTTTCGCCGTGCAGCTCGTGGTAGGCCTTGGCATGGGCCAAAATATCTTCGCCCTGGTAGCCGTCCTCGGGTACAGGCATGTCCTGCCCGCACACCTGCAAATAGCGCGCCTCCAGCGAAAGGCCAAAGCGCTCTATCTGGTTGCCGGCATCGTTTACATAAAATTCGCGGGTAACCTCGTAGCCGGCCCATTCCAGTGCGGCGGCCAAACAGTCGCCCAGTGCGCCACCGCGGGCGTTGCCAATGTGCATGGGGCCGGTGGGGTTGGCCGAAACAAACTCCACCATTACCTTAGCGCCCTTGCCAGTGTCGGTTTTGCCATATTCTTCGCCCCGTTCCAGCACCAGCGCCAGTGCCTGGGCAAACCAGCTGTCTTCTAAAAAGAAGTTCATAAAGCCGGGGCCGGCAAGCTCGCACCGGGCAAGGCCGGTGCCCTGCAGAGAAAGGTGGGCCAGCAGCACTTCGCCCAGCTGCCGGGGTGCCATGCGCAGCACCTTGGCGCAAACCAGCGCGGCGTTGCAGGCAAGGTCGCCTTTAGATGTATCGGCGGGAATTTCCACCACAAAGCCGGGCAGCTCTGCCTGGGGCAGCGCACCCGCCGCCTGAGCGGCGGCAAAGGCTTGGGCTATGCGGGCGGTGAGCAGTTGTGTGGTATGTGCCAGTAGGTTTTGCAAAGGAAGCACCTCTTTTTATTTATGTAGCCGGCCGGCAGGCAAGCCTGCACGGCGGCAGCGTTTATAGTATTATGCCTGGGTATGGCGGCGCTTTTCGCGGCGCAGCACCAGCAGCACAGTGCCGCCCAGTGCCAGAACGCCCGCAAGGCTCACCCACAGCCCCGTGTAAAGCCCCGGCGGTGTGTAGGTGAATACAATGTCCGATCTCCCCTGTGGTGCCCGCACCGCCATAAAGCCAATGTTGGCCTTAATCACCGGGGCGGCGTAGCCGTTTACCGTGGCACTCCAGCCTTTATCGTAAGGCACAGAAAAGAACACAAGGGTATCGCGCGGCAGAGTAATGGTGGCCGTAAAGCCCCGCTGGGTGGTGGAAAAGCTCTGGGCCGCCGTGGCGGCGCGGGCGGCTGCGTCATCCGCCAGGCGCTCGGGGGAAAGAGCATCCAGCTCTTCATACGGCAGCCGTTCCATTAGGTTGTAGCTCTGGCGGAAGTCTTCATCCTCCAGCACCAGGGCACGCAGCATCAGGCGGGTGCGCTGCTCCTTTGGCACGGCAGATATATCCGACCTTGGGAACATATAGTCGTAGGTAAAGCCCATGGGGATGAAATTCTCGTTCTCGTATAGCACATGCTGCAGCTGGGTGTTTACCTGTGTGAAATCGGGCATGGGGGGCTGCTCGGAACGCGCCTCGGGCACAAACAGCCAGCGCACCGAAACCAGCGACCGCAGGGCAACATCCTCCGGCCCGGGCTTGGAAGAAACGTCGCGCTTTACGCCAATTTCGGGGTAAAACTCCATAATAGAGGGCGGCACAATGGAATGGAAGGTTTGAATATTGGGAAGATCCCAAAACATGCCCATGTTGCCTTCGCTCTCGTAAAAATCGCTGCGGGCGAAGGTTTCGTCTGGCAGCACCAGCTGGCTGCGCCCCGGCAGCGCCTGGTTGGTAATCCAGCGGTTATCCGAGAAGGTGAGCCTGCCTTCCAGCATAAGGGCCACGCTGTAAAGCACGCACATGGCGCACAGTGCCCCCATTGCCGTGCGGTGGAAGTGGGGCTCACTTTTCATATACAGCAGCAGAGTGGTAATAACCAGCGCGGCAACGGCCAGCGCCACATTGGCTAAAAATTTATCGGGGTAGAGGTAAAGGCCAAACTTCCATACCCCATTTACACGCTGGGGGCTAAAGCCCACCGCCAGCGTTACAATGGCAATGGCAAAGGTGCTCCACAGCAGCCCGCTGCGGAAAGAAAGCGAGCCACGGTCTTCCAGCGCCAGCACAGTGGCCAGTGCCAGCATAAGGGTAGGCATGTAGAACCAGCGGGCGTAGTAGCTGTCGTTCAGCAGAATGAACAGGGCATTAAAGCCCGGCACAGCCGCCAGCACCAGGCTGGTAATAATCATGCGTTTGAGCCAGTGCCCCTTCATGGTGGAAATAAAGGCAATAACGCACACCGCCCCAAACAGCGGCAAATATAGCGAAAGCGAAGCCCACTTGGCGTTGGCATCGGGAAAGAAGTTGGCCAGCGAGGGTAGGTCTGGCGGGAAGAAAAGGCTGTGGAAAATTGCCGGCAGCTTTTGCTGCTGGCCGTAGCCCCATAGGTTCCAGCCGGTAAGCATTTTTTCTACACCGGTGCGGGGGTTGCCGGCCACCGCCAGCGCCGAGGGCAGCAGCACCGCCGTGGCAATGGCGCAGCCCAAAATGCCTTCCCACAGCACGGCAAAAAGGCGCTTCCAGTTCCAGCCCCAGTCGGGGGTAGAGCAG
>CAYYOY010000002.1:0-19227 GCA_964473265.1 uncultured Oscillospiraceae bacterium | reverse complement strand
ATCGCTCCTTTTTCTGCGGCGTGGCAACCGCTTCTATGCAATTTTAGCTTGCCCGTCACCGTGTAAAATATCCAGTATATCCCAAACAAATTCAAGAAAACCACCGCTTAACCCACAAGATGAGGAGAATGAAAATGTCACACCTGCAAGCCGCTTATCTTGAACTAAAGGACAAGCTGATAAACCGCCAGTTTACCCACTTAAACCCCATGCAGCTGGAGGCGGTGCGGCAGGTAAAGGGGCCGGTGCTTATTCTGGCAGGTGCCGGCAGCGGCAAGACCACCGTGCTCATTAACCGTATAGCCAACCTGCTGCGCTTTGGGCTGGCCAGCCAGAGCCAGGAAGTGCCCGCCGGTATTACGCAAGAGGATATATCCTTTCTGCAGGCCTGCCTGGAAGGCAAACAAAGCGACCCTGCCCACATGGAAAACCTGCTGCGCCTGCAGCCGCCCAAGCCTTGGAACGTGCTGGCCATTACCTTTACCAACAAGGCAGCGGGTGAGCTGCGCAACCGTCTGACCGAAATGTTGGGCGAAACGGGCCAACAGGTTGCGGCTTCTACGTTCCACAGTGCTTGCGTACGCATTTTGCGCAGCGAAATTGAGGCGCTGGGCTATTCCTCTAGCTTTGCCATTTACGATAGCGACGATAGCCTGCGCCTTATTAAAGAGGGTATACGCAGCCTGCGCCTGGACGAAAAGCAGCTTAGCCCCCGCGGTGTGCTTTCGGCTATCTCTGCCGCGCGCGACGCTATGTGGAACAACGGTGGCCGCGCCCTTTTTGCCGGAGATTACTACAGCCAAACAGTGGCCAAAATTTACGATTACTACTGTGCCAGCCTGAAACAAGCCAACGCGCTGGATTTCGACGATATTATTATACAAACTGTAATACTTTTCAAGCGTTACCCCGAGGTGCTGGAAAAATACCGCCGGCGCTACCAGTACATTATGGTGGACGAATATCAGGATACCAACAACACCCAGTATCAGCTGGTAAGCCTGCTGGCCGGCGGCCACCAGAACCTTTGCGTGGTGGGCGACGACGACCAGTCTATTTATAAATTCCGCGGTGCTACCATAGAAAATATACTAAGCTTTGAGCGCCAGTTCACCGGGGCCAAGGTAATTCGCCTGGAACAAAACTACCGCAGTACCTCCAGCATTTTGCAGGCGGCCAATGGGGTAATTGCCCACAACACCCGCCGCACCGGCAAAAACCTCTGGACAGAAAACCCCGGCGGTAGCCCGGTGTATCTGCACAAGGTGGAAAGCGAGCACCAAGAGGCCGCCGGTATTGCCCGCCGGATATTGGAAAACTGCCGCGCCGGCGCCAAATTTTCTCACCACGCCGTGCTCTACCGCATGAATGCCATGTCCAACATGATAGAAAAGGCGCTTATTAGCTGGGAAATACCCTACCGCATTGTGGGTGGCCTGCGTTTCTTCGAGCGTAAGGAAATTAAAGATATGCTGGCCTACCTGCAGCTAATTAACAACCCTGCCGATACCCTTCGGCTGGAGCGCATTATCAACGAGCCCAAGCGGGGCATAGGCCAGGCCACGCTGGACGCTGCCCGTGAAATTGCCCTGGGGCAAGAGGAAAGTGTATTTGAAGTAATTTCACATGCCGACCAATACCCCATGCTGCAAAAGAAGGCCGGGCCGCTTATGCAATTTGCCGGCATGATTACCGGGCTGGCCGAAGGGGTAGACGAACGCCCGCTGGAAGAAACCCTTAACCTGGTGCTGGAGCACAGCGGCTACAAGGCCTATCTGTTGGCACAGGGCTTTGAAGGCCAAACCCGCCTTGAAAACATTGGCGAGCTTGCCAGCAACCTGGTTAAATACAGCCAAGAAACCCAGAAGCCTACCTTGGCCGGCTTTTTAGAGGAAGTAGCCCTGTATACCGACCTAGATAATTACGACCCCGATGCCGACGCGGTTGTGCTTATGACACTGCATGCGGCCAAGGGGCTGGAATTCCCGGTGGTGTTCATTCCGGGGCTGGAGGAAGGAATTTTTCCCGGCACCCAGGCCATGTACCACCCCGAAGAGGTAGAAGAAGAACGCCGCCTTGCCTATGTGGGCATAACCCGTGCCCGGCAGGAGCTGCACCTTTATTGTGCCGGGCAGCGCATGCTGTTTGGCCGCACCCAGCGCAACCGGCCCTCGCGTTTTGTGGGCGAAGTTCCGCCGGAGCTGCTGGCGGTGGAAGAAACCCGCCTGGCCGGCCATGGCGTAGCGGCAACTACCCGGCAGCCGGCAGCCGCCGCGCCCGAGCCTGCGGCTGGCAGCCGTATGATACGCCCGCAGGCCCCTGCACAGGCAGGCTACCTGCCTGCGGTAGGCCAGCATGTGCGCCACAAGGTGTTTGGTGTGGGCGTGGTGCAAAGCGCCACACCCATGGGTGGCGACCACCTGCTGGAAATTGCATTTGAAAAGGTGGGCCTAAAGAAAATTATGTCCGGCTTTGCCAAGCTAGAGCCCTGCGATTAATAAAAATCGACATAAAAACCCCCAGTTAAAAGCCCCCTGCCCGCGTAAAATGGGCCGGGGGTTTTTTATGCACCAATGGGCCAACGCATCTTTCAAAAAATGGTGAACAAAAAATTATATCCTTCATAAACTGTTAGTGAGGTTAGCCCTGCTTAGACCATTTCTTCCGCATAGAAATACGGCAGGCAGGCGCTGTGCCAATCAAGGGAGTATAGAAGGCAACCGGGTGGTAATTGTCGGCCGCCAACGCAAGCTGGCCACCCGCCATCCATTCTTCAATAACCCCCATTATGGGCCGCACCACACCTGCGGCAGAACGGAGGATTTCGTATGGCAGAAACCAGAGCCAATCATCCTGTCACGGCTGCGGGAGCCAATTGCTTCAAGGAAGCCGTCTGTATCAACGCTAATAGGATTTACGATTCTTGTAGCGACAAGGACTGTCTTGAAGACCTGAGGGTATACTTTACCGACCGTGACCAGCCTGTCATCGACCAGGCTATCAGTATTAAAGTGAAAGATGTGCAAATTATCAACGCCTATTTAGACGTTGAAACCGTTCCCTTCAACAAGGGGTTCTATTCTGTGGACATAACCTTTTTCTTTGCAGTAAAGGTTGCCGCCATGTCCGCCCCGCTTACCCGTTGCGAAAGCGTAACAGGCATTGCTACCTTCCAAAAGAAGGTTATTCTGTACGGAAGCGAAGGCAATGTAAAAACCTACGCATCCGGCGAAAATCGCGGTTGTCTCTCGCCCAGCAGCTTTGAGCCTAGGGCACTGGTGCAGGCAGTCGACCCCATTTGTCTTTCCAGCCGGCTGGTGGAGTATCGCGAATGCGGCGACGATGTGGTAAGCGACCTGCCCGCAGTTATCTGCAATTGCTTCGACGGCGATTTTGCCGGTGTAGACCCGGTAAAGGCAGTATATGTTACACTGGGGCTTTTCACCATTGTACTTCTGGAACGAAAGGTGCAAATGATGATACCCGCATACGATTTCTGCATCCCCGACAAGGAATGTGTAACCACAACCGACGACCCCTGCCAGCTTTTCCAACGCATCAAGTTCCCCACCGACGAATTTTTCCCCCCCAACCTTGCCGATCTGAACGGCTGCAACTAGTAGGCACACCACAAAGGCCACATGTGCAGTTTTGCGCATGTGGCCTTTGTAGCGTTTTGCCGCAGTGCGTAAAATGTGGAATGTTATAAAAAATTGACGTTTTTCTAAACTGTTGCTATAATAAATCTATATAAATTACTCTATATTCCGGCTGCCGCAGCCCTAGCCAAGCGGCCCGCAGCCCATGCTGCGGCAGGAGCCTGCCATGAGCAATAACCCCTACTACAGCCGTATAATGGCACTGCGCGAAGCCGAAGACATTAAACAGGTGGCGCAGCGTTGGCAGCGCCTTTCCGAAAATATTAAAAAAAGCCCGCCCGGTGCGCCTATTATCATCCCCGATATGCTGTGGGTGGCAAAATCGGGCGTGGGTAAAACCAATCTGCTCATGCTTATTTCAGAATATTTGTGTATGGAAGGCATTATGGAATTTTACGGCGACGTAAAGTTCTTTGAATTCCTGCTCTCGTACATACCCAAAGGCGAATATTTTTCAGAGCTGCCCCGGCTTATGGAAGAAATTTCGGCCGCCGCAGGCTTTCGCAGCGAATATAAGGGCGTTGTAGGCATTGATATTGACGAATGGGTAGAGCATATCTACGAGCCGCACTTTATTAGCCTTATGGAGTATCTTTCCAGCTACAGCGACAATTGGCTCATTATCTTTATTATCCACAACGACGACCCCGGTGTGGTAAAGCGCACCGAGGCGCTGCTTTCCACCTTTATGCGCATAGAGCGGGTAACGCTGGCGCTGCCCAAGGCCGAGCACCTGCAGGAATATGTGCTAAAGCAGCTGGCAGGCTACGGCCTGCGTCTTACCCCCGAGGCCAACCAGCTGTTGCTGGAAAGCATAGATGAACTGCGCAAGAATAAAGATTTTGACGGCTTTAAGACCATCCGTCTGCTCTGCAAAGAGATTATTTACACCGTGTTTTCTTGCGAGGGCTGGCAGGGCAACACCATTCCCCACACCATGCTAAGCCGCTTTGCCAAGGACGGCGAATATGTAACCCTGCTGAAGACGAACAACGAAAAGCGCCGTATCATCGGCTTTGGAACAGAGGGGGCAGAACAATGAGCATTGAAAGCTACAAGTATGGCCGCTACATAACTGCCAACCAAGAAACCCGCTGGGCCACCATAGAAGAAATACAAAATGCCGGTACCCGCATTTGCATTGCCGACGAAAGCTACCCCGGGGCCGGCCTGCCGCTGCTTTCCAACGGCAAGGAAGCATATGTAGATAACCACGATAACCATTCGTTAATATTCGGCTCTACAGGCTCTAAAAAAACCCGCATGTTCTGCATGCCCATGATTAACTTTTTTGCCAAGGCCGGCGAAAGCTTCGTTACTACCGACCCAAAAGGAGAGCTCTATAACCGCACCTCCGGCCTGGTAAAGGCCAAGGGTTACAAAACCATTGTGCTCAACTTTCGCGATATTGGCCGGGGCGATACCTGGAACCCCCTGGAGCTGCCCTACCGCCTTTATAACACTGCCGGGCAGCGCGAAGCCGCCACCACCCTGCTTAACGATTTTGTAAGTGCCATTGCCGAACCCCAATTAAACAACACGAAAGATATTTTCTGGCCAGAAATGGCATGCAGCTTGGCGATTGCAAACTTGCTGCTGCTTATGGAATCTGCCGCTATAGAGCAAGCTAATATCTACAACTTTGCCCGCCTGTGCTCGGGAGATAATATTCCCGGCCTGCAAAAGATTTCTAGGCTTATTTCGCCCTCTACACTGGCGGGCATGAACTACCGTGGCGTGCTTACCGCCCCCGATAAAACCCGCGAAAGCATTTTTGTTTCGCTGTTTGCCATGGTGCGCATGTTTAACAACCAGCGCAACCTCTGCCGCATGCTTTCAAAAAGCAACTTTGATATGGCCCGCTTTGGCCGAGAAAAAACCGCCGTATACCTTATTGTACCCGACGAAAAAACCACCCTGCATTTTCTGGCCACCACCTTTATTAAGCAGGTGTACGAGGTGCTTATCAGCGAGGCACAAAAGGAAGAAAAACACGGCTTTAAGCTGCCGGTGCGGGTAAATTTTGTGCTGGACGAGTTTTGCAACATCCCTAAAATTCCCGATATGCCTACTATGATAAGTGCGGCGCGCTCGCGCAATATGCGCTACTTTCTGGTGGCCCAAAGCATGCACCAGCTGCGTGGTAAATATGGTGAGGACGCAGAAACCATTAAAGGCAACTGCGAAAACTGGGTGTTCCTTAGCTCGAAGGAGCTTAGCCTGCTGCAGGAAATTAGCGAGCTGTGCGGCTCGGTAACCATGGCCGATAAAACCAAGCGCCCGCTTATTTCGGTTTCGCAGCTGCAGCGGCTGGATAAAGCCAAGGGCGAGGCGCTCATTCTACACGGCCGGCAGTACCCCATCATTACTGAAATGGCCGATATGGATATGTACGAGGCGTTTGGCTGTTACGCTGTGCAGCCCATGCCCAAGGCCGAGCTGCCGCCTATAAACCCTTTCTTTCTGGAACTGCTGATAAACGATGTACTGGCCCGCAAGCAGCCCATTCCCTTCTACGACGAAGAGCTGGAGGCTGAAACACTAGCTGCCATACCCCGGCAAATTCGTAAGACCCCGGCCTATGCCGCCCGGGGGAAGAGCCCCGAGGCGGAAGAACGCATCCGCAAGCGTTTGGAAGAGTTTGTCCAGCATCAAAACGACGAGGAAGAGTATTAAAACTATAACACCAAATGGGCAGCCCGGCACCAGCCGGGCTGCCCGCTATTGTTTAACCTATACTATTCTTGGATGCGTTCGAGCACGGCCTCCTCTGGGCGGGGCTGAGGGCCTTTGCCATAAAACACCACCAGGCTAATGTAGCCGCAGCAAAGCAGCAGTATCACATCCCCCAGGCGGGTGTAGAGAGTTTGCTGCTGCAAAAAGGCCACCTTGCCGGTAAGCACCCCTGCTGTTTGGGGCGGCAGGCTGGCGGTTATGCGCCCCACGGGCGAAATAATGCAGCTAATGCCGGTGTTGGCCCCCCGCACTACATAACGCCCGCTTTCCACTGCACGCAACAGCGCATGGGTTTGGTGCTGGCGCAGAGCGGGGGAATTTTTATACCAGGAATCGTTGGTGGCCAGCAGCAAAATGTTGGCCCCCTGGCTTACGGCTTCGCGGGTGAGGGCTGGCCAGATAGAATCGAAACAGATAAGATACCCTACCTGCCCATAGGGGGTTTGCGCTAGCGCCGGTGCGCTGCCGGGGCTGAGGTCGCTGCCTGTGAGGTTGAACTGCTTGGTAAAGGGCAGCAGGCTGGCCAGTAGGCTGCGGTAGGGTAAAAATTCGCCAAAGGGCACCAACCGCCGCTTGTAGCTGGGGGGCGGCGAGCTACCGTCGGCAAGGTAGGTAAATATACCGTTGAAGCTGTTGCCGGCGGCGTCGTGGTCAAAACCGCCGGTGGCAAGCACCAAGGCGTTTTGCGCGGCCAGGTTACGATAGTGTTGGTCGTATGCTGCCTCTATGCGGGGGGCAACGGGCACCGCGGTTTCGGGCCAGAGCACTAGGTCGGCCCCTTGGGTTACCGCCTGAAGGGTAAGGCTTTCATACAGGGCCAGGGCATCTATGGCGCTGTTTTCCTGCCATTTTTCGCCCGAGGCCACATTGCCCTGCACAATGGCCACTCGTACGTTTTCTTGCAGGGCAGGCCAGGTTGCCAGGCGCATGCGCCCATACCCAAGGTTCAGCAGGAACACAACCGCCGCCAGCCCGGCCGCCGCAACCGCCGGGCGCTGCTCACCCCTTCTAAAGCGTACAGCTGCTTGGGCCAGTAGGCCGTTTACCAGCACCATAAGAAAGGCCAGCCCCAGCGTGCCAAAAAGGGAAAGGCTTTGCAGGGTGGGCAGGCTGCTCTGCTGGGTAAGCGCCAGCCGCCCCCAGGCCACCCCCAGCGGCCCCAGCCCGTGGGTAAACTCTGCCAGCACCCACAGGCAGGCCAGCAAGCCGGGGGCGCTTTTTTCGCCCCGCAGGCGGGCGTGCAACCAAAAAGCCAGCGCCAGCACTGCCCCTTGCAACCCGGCCAGCCCAAGCCAGGCCGACAATATGGCAGCCGCGCTTAGCCAGCGCGAAAAACCCAGCCAATCTAGCGGGTAGAGAAACAGCAGCCAGTAGTATACCCCCAGATAAAAGGGCACACTAAACCAAAGCCCCAGCTGCAGTGCAATGCGGGGCGCGGGGCAAAGCCTAAACAGCAGCCCCAGGGCCGGCGCCAACCCCACCCAGCCCAGCACCCAAAGCCCGGACAGGTTGTAGGGCAGGCAGCAGAGCAGCCCACTCGCCGCCATAAGGATGCAACAATACCGGTATTTCGTTCTTTCCAAATAAAACGCCCCTTGTTCCATACTGGTGTTAGTATGGGACAAGGGGCGCTGCTCATACCGTGCCGGCGGTTATTGCCCAAAGGCAATGCCCAAGCGTTTGGCGTCCTTTACCATTTGGTGGTCGGGCGGTACAAACTTAGTAATACCAGCTATTTCGCGCAGGGGGTTGTGGGTTACGGTGTTGCCCACCAGTGCTACGGTGTTGCCAAAGTTGCCTTTATCAATTAAGCGGGCGGCATACACCCCAAATTGCGAGGCCAGCACTCTATCGTAGGCCGAAGGGTTGCCCCCACGCAAAATATGCCCCGGCACCACCGGGCGCGCCTGATACCCCACCGCAGAAATGGCCTTTACCACCCGGGTGGTTACAGTGGTTTCGCCGGCAGCGGCCCGCAGCTCGGCGCGTTTTTTCTTCTTTAGCTTGGCTTCTTCCACATCCATGGCACCTTCGGCCACCGCTATAATGGAAAAAGATTTTCCCTTCTGGTTGCGTTTATCAATGGCAGCCAGCACTTTATCCATTTCAAAGGGGATTTCCGGCAGCAGAATAATATCTGCCCCGCCGGCCAGCCCGCAGTAAAGGGTAAGCCAACCAGCCTTGTTGCCCATAATTTCTATCACCATTACCCGTTTGTGGCTGGAAGCCGTGGTGTGAATACGGTCTAGCACCTCGGTGCCAATGCTTACCGCCGTGTGGAAGCCAAAGGTAACGTCGGTGCCCGAAATATCGTTATCAATGGTTTTGGGCAGGCCGATTACATTCAGCCCGTTTTCGGCCAGAAGGTTGGCGGTCTTGTGGGTGCCGTTGCCGCCCAGGGTTAGCAGGCAATCCAGCCGCATTTTTTTGTAGTTGGCTACCATGCGGTCTACTTTATCCATCTCGTCGTCGCCCACCACCCGCATTTGGCTGTAGGGCTGGCGCGAGGTGCCCAAAATGGTGCCACCCCGGTTGAGTATGCCCGAAAAATCCCCTTGGTCCATTGGGTGGTATTCACCCTCTATCAGCCCGCGGTAGCCGTCAACAATGCCTACAATTTCAACATCTTCTTCAAAGCGTTCGTAAAGGGCCTTTGCCGCGCCCCGTATAGTGGCGTTGAGGCCGGGGCAATCGCCGCCGCTTGTAAGTATGCCTACACGTCGTTTCATAGCTTGTCCAAACCTTTCCGGGCAAACGCCCATGTTGTTATTATTGTACAGCATTCCCGCCGAAAGGCAAGAGGTGCAGGGTAAATTTTCCCATGTCCTAAAAAACAGGTAAGCACCATATAAATGGAATAGGTACAAGCCAGCAAAACACCGGGAGTGAAAAGTATGCGAATTGTGCGTATGGGCAGCGCCAGGCGGTCTGCCCGCAGTTCCGGCCGAAGCACCGGCTATGAAAGCAGCCGGCGCAGGGGCGGCGAGCGGCATAAGCCCGCCAAGGGAAACTATGATATTCTTACACGGGTGCTGCTGGCGCAGGCGGTGCTTAGCATTGCGCTGCTGGGCGGCTGCATGCTGCTGCGCCTGCAGGATAATGAACCCTATTACAAGGCCCGCGAATGGTATTGGCAGGTTTCGGCCCAGCCGGCCCTGCCCAACCCTGTAACTTGGGTAATGGCCGGCGGGTTGGATGACCTGCGCGAAAGCGTAACCGAGGTGTTTGCCCCACGCTCAGACAGCACCGGCCAACCCAGCGAGCCCAATAGCACCCCCCAGCAAGATGTACAGCAAAGTGCCGGCCAAGAGCAGGCACAAAGTGCCAGCCGGCTGGGCCGGGGTGGCCTGTGGCCCTGGAAAACAAACGAGCAGGAAACTGCCGAGGCAACGGTAGCCGTTCCGCAGGGCTGCTGGGTAGGGCCGGTAGTGTTGGCAGCCCCCGGCCAAAGCCCTGTTAGCGGCACCCTAACCAGTGCCTTTGGCGTGCGCAGCCACCCCCTTTCGGGCGAAGGAGATTTCCACCGTGGCATTGATATTGCCGCGCCTATGGGCGCAAACATCTATGCCATGTGGCCGGGCGTGGTTAGCGAGGTAGGCGTTTCAGAAATTTATGGCAACTACATAAAGCTAGAGCATTCTCAAGGTCTGGCAACGCTGTATTGCCACTGCTCAGAGATACTCGCCCAGCCCGGCACCAAGCTGCGCCAGGGCGACAGAATTGCCCTCGTGGGCAGTACGGGGATTTCTACCGGCCCGCACCTACACCTAGACCTACTGGTGGCAGGCCAGTATGTAAACCCCCTCTACGCCTTCGACCTTGCCGACTATGCACTTTAGAGTAGGCGGCGCCACGGTGCGCATAAGCTTTTATTTCTTTTTTACGCTGGTGCTTTTCCTGCTGCTGGATACCAGCGGCATGACCATATACCTGCTGCTTGCCGTGGTGCTGCACGAGCTGGGGCATATTGTGGCTATGGCCTGCCACGGCATGGGCGTAAGCCTGTTGGAGCTTAGCCCCTTTGGCCTGCGCCTAATACGCCGCCAAAGCCGCATGATTAGCCCCGGCGGCGAAATTACCATAAGCCTGGCAGGCAGTGTTGTAAATCTGATAGCGGGTGGCCTTGCCTGGCATTTTTGCCCCGGGCGCTTTGGGTTGCTTTTTGGCAGTGCCAGTATGGTGCTGGGGGCCTTTAACCTGTTGCCCGTGCAAGGGCTGGACGGTGGACGCATTCTTACAGAAGCACTGGAATACTTTTTTGGGCAAAGGGCACACCGCACGGCAGAGCTCGTTTCGCTGCTGCTGCTGGCCTGCCTGTGTGTGCTGGCGGCCTGGCTGTTTCTTACCAGGCGCACCAACCCCTCGCTGCTGGTGCTGCTGGCATATTTGCTGCTGCATCAGCTCAAGGGCAGGCCGTAAGCATTGCTACGCAAAGCCCGCGAAATGCTTGGCATTTCGCGGGCTTTGCATTTGACCTACTGGCTCTAATACGGCTTGTTGTAGTGAAAAAAGAATAGCAATGCATTCATAACAACAATAGCCAGCACAACCCTTCCCGGAAATGCGATTTACCAGTGCGAATGAAATGATAAGGTAAACTGCTCAATCTATCCATGGTAGTCTCTCCTAGAATACTACTATTTTGTATTATAATTTTAGATTTTCTAAAATATTGCAATAAAAAACTTATTAATATGACATATTTTATCTTTTAATTAGATTGGTTATTCTACATAGCCGCCTATAATTTCCAAAATGTTCACATAAAGAGTGGGGAAATAGCATTGACAACTTTTTTGTTAAGCACTATACTAACAATTGCTTAACAAACATATTATATTTTACCAGCAAGCGCTTAACGCCTTGCATCGGGCAGGCGGCGCGCAAACCCAACTTTACAGGAGATGATTGTATGCCACACTTCCGCAATACCCACCGCGTAGCCGCGCTGGCCTGCGCCCTGCTGCTGAGCCTGACAGCCTGTAGTGCTCCGGGCGGTACCAAGCCTACCATGGCTGAGGGAGAAGACCCACAGGCCATAGCCGTAAAGGTAATGCAGCCGGAATATGGTTCTGTTAGCCGCGACACCGAGTTTGCCGGTAAGCTGGAAGCTGCCGAAAGCATAAACGTTTACCCCTCCACCGCAGCACAGGTGGTAAAAACCTACTTCGTAGCGGGCGAGCGGGTGAAACAGGGCGACCTACTGTTTGAAATTGACGCCGAAGCCCTGCAAACCGCTGCCGATCTGGCCTACCTACAATATGGTTCGGCGCTTAGCAACTCCGAAACATCGTTGCTAAACGCCGAAAAGAACTGGAATAGCGCGGGGCGTGCCTTAGTTACCGCCAAGGATATGGAAGCCGACGCGGAAAACGCCTATACCGCCGCAACGAATGCAGTGGCCTCTGCCAAGAAAAAGGTTGAGGATGCCAAGGCGGCGTTGCTTGCAGACGCAGGGAATGCCGCTTTACAGGCAGAGGTAGTTGCAGCCGAGGCAGCCTACGCCGCCGCGCAAACTAAGCTTGCCGAAGCTGCCCGTCTGGTGGATACGTATGAAACCCGTACAAAAAATGCCCGCGAAGATGCAAACTTTGCCAGAGACACCTACGAGCTTACCAAGGGCGATGAAGACAGTGGTACTCCCGGCACCACTTACAGCGCCGTGGAACAGGCACGCATTAACTACGAAAATGCGGTGAAGAACCTGGGGAAAACCAAGGTGTATGCCCCCGTTTCAGGGGTAATTGCAATGAAATCGGTGAATGAGTCGGTCATGGCTTCCCCCCAGAGCCCGGCCTATGTCATCACCAGCGAAGGGGGGCATGTGGTGTCCTTCAACCTTTCGGAGGATGCTGCCAATGCCCTTTCCATTGGCGATACCGTTACCGTTATTTATAGCGGTAAGGAATACCCTGCCGTACTGCTGGAGCTTTCGCGTCAGGCCAACGCCTCTACCGGGCTGTATGCCGCTAAGGCGCAACCCTTACAGGATCTTGGCACCAACCACACCGGCACAGCGGTAAAGGTGCGCGCTTCTACCGCTAAAGCAGCAGACGTACTGTTGCTACCCCTAGACGTGGTGGAATATGACGGCAACCAGCCCTTTGTATATGTGTACCGCGATGGTGTAGCCGTGCGCGCCAATCTGGTAACCGGCATGTCAACCGCTGAAGCAATTGTGGTAACCGCCGGCATTACCAAACAAGATTATATTATTACAACCTGGCACCCCGACCTGCGCGACGGTGCTGCTGTCTACAATAAGGATATTGCTCCTGCGTCCCAGCAAACAGAACAACCCCCGCAGAGCGAAACCCTAACCCCGCCCGCACAGCCCGGTGAAAGGGAGGAATAAGACGAATGTTTTCTCTTCCCAATTTTTCTGTCCGGCGGCCGGTGTGCATTCTAATCTGCGTACTTAGCCTGGTAGTGTTCGGCGTGGCTGCCGTTGTAGGCATGCCCATTGAATCTACCCCCGAAATTAGCATGCCGGTGTTGCTGGTTATAACAAGCTACCCCGGCGCTTCGCCCGACGAAATGGACCAATTGGTTACCGATAGGGTGGAGGCCGCCATGTCGGGCGTAACCGATATTAAAACCATCTCCTCCAGCTCTAGCGAGGGTAGATCTTTTGTAATGATGCAGTTTGATTACGGGGCGGATATCGACAAAAAGCATCAATCGGTAAGCTCGGCGCTGGGCATGATACGCCTGCCGGACGATGCCACCACCCCCACCATTATAGAAATGAACATGAGCAGCCTAAACAACAGCATCATGTCCATTTCTATTAGCACCCAGGGCAATGATAATATTATTTCCTATGTGGAAGATAACGTTGTGCCTGAAATTAAGCGCATTGGCGGCGTGGCCGATGTTACCGTTTCGGGGGGCGCACGCAAATACATTCGCGTGCTGCTGGACGAAAACAAGCTTACGCAATATAAGCTTACCATGCAAAATGTGGCCAGCGCTATCGGTTCGGCGGAATATACCTTTACCCTTGGCCAGGTTGACCGTGGCAACACCACCCTTAGCCTGGTGGGCAGCGCAGAATACAACAACCACCGCGCGCTTGAAAATATTCCTATAACGCTTTCCTCGGGCGATATTATTTATGTTTCGGACGTTGCCACCGTTACCATGGCCAAGGAGGATAGAACCTCCTACAGCCGCCAGAACGGGCAGGAGAACATTAATATTTCGGTAACCAAGGAACAAAGCGCTAATACCATCCAAATATGCCAGCAAATTGTTTCGCTGGTAGATGACCTTAACCAAAGCAACCTTGGGCTTAACATGGAAATTGTAAGCAATAGTGGCCAGCAGATTATGGATAACATAGAAAGTGTTATTTATTCGTTGCTCTTGGGGCTGGTAGTAGCTGCCGCCGTGCTTATCTTCTTCTTTGGCGAATGGAAATCCTCCCTCATTGTAGGGCTTTCCATGCCGCTTTCAGTGTTTGCCGCGCTGGTGCTCATGTCGTCCTTTGGCATGACCATTAACCTTATGTCGCTGGGCGGCCTGGTAGTGGGTATAGGCATGATGGTAGATAACGCCATTGTGGTTATGGAAAGCTGCTTCCGCGCTAGGTCTGAAGGACGCGATTTTGTAGATAGCGTGGCCGTGGGCGCAAACCTGGTAACCTCGGCCATCGTGGCCTCTACCATTACTACCATCGTGGTGTTCCTGCCCATTTCAATTATGCAGGGTATGTCGGGCCAGCTGTTTAAGGATGTTGGCTTTACCATTGTGTTTGCCATGTTGGCCTCTCTCATCAGTGCTCTTACGCTGGTACCGCTACTGTTTGTAAGAATGAAGCCCAACGAAAAGATGGATTCGCTTTCTAACCGTATGCTGGAAAAAATAGATACAGCCTACCACAGTCTTTTACAAAAGGCGCTGGGTGCGCGTAAAACCGTGGTGGCCATTGCCATTGGCTGTTTTATAGTTTCGGTGGTGCTGTTTGCCGGTGCCAACATGGAGCTCATGCCCAGCATGAATAGTGGTGATATCAACCTTACCATTGAAACTAAAAATGGTTTAAACCTGGAAAGCACCAACGAGATTATGACGAGAATTGAAGCCCTAGTGGCCGCCGAGCCCGAGGTAGAAAGTTATTCGCTACGCGTGGGCGGTGGCGGTGGCATGATGGGCCGGTTCGGCGGTGGGGGTGCAGGTTCACTTTCCATCAAACTTAAGGGCAGCCGCACTACCCAAGAGGTGGATGCCTTCGTGCAGCAGCTGCGCGATAAAACCACAGAAATTGACAACTGCTTGGTGAGTGTTTCTAAGCAGGCAAGCTTTTCCTTCGGCAACAGCGACGCGGTGGAAATTAAGCTAAAGGGCAACAACCTTTCGCAGCTGGGCGAAATTGCCGAAACCGCCCGGGCCGAGCTTGCCGCCATGCCGGAATTCCACACCGTAACCACCAGCCTTTCGGATGGCAGCCCCCGTGCAAAAATTGTGGTAGACCCCATTTTGGCAGGCTCTGTGCGTATGACACCCGCAAGTGTGCTTAGCGCCGCTATGGGCAAAATTTCAGGCCTTACGGCTATGAAGCTGCAGGAAGATGACACGGAATACACCGTAAAGGTGCAATACCCTAAGGAACGCTACCAGAACATTAGCGACCTTGCCGGCCTTATGATTGATACTCCCGGCGGCGGCCAGGTAGCCCTTACCGACATTGCAGAGATTGTCTACGAGGTTGCCCCTTCTACCATTGCCCGGGAAGATAGAGACTATGTTGTAACGGTTACAGCAACACCTCCTGCCGGCAGCAACATTAATGCCCTAACCAACCAGGCTATGCGCAGGCTGAACAATCTGCAACTACCCGATACCGTAAGCTTTGCGCAGGGTGTAGACATGCGCATGATGGTGGAAGAGTTTACCGCCATTGGCTATGCCATGCTAACGGCCGTATTTCTGGTGTTTGCCGTAATGGCAATTCAGTTTGAATCGCTTACCTTCTCAGGTGTGGTTATGCTTGCTATACCCTTCTCGCTCACCGGCGCCTTTTTGGGGCTGCGGGTATCAGGGAGCTCGCTCAGCATGCCTACTATGATAGGCCTTATTATGCTGGTGGGTATTGTGGTAAACAACGCTATTGTACTCATAGACTACGCCAACACCCTGCGCCGGGAGGAGGGCATGGATATTCGTGCAGCGCTTATAAAAGCCTGCCGCACGCGCCTGCGCCCCATTCTAATGTCTACCCTTACCACCATTGTGGCGCTGGTGCCTATGGCAATTGGCATTGGTGGCCGTGTAGAAATGATGCAAGGTATGGCCTGGGTGGTTATAGGCGGTCTTACAGTTTCTACTTTGCTTACCCTTGTGCTCATTCCTACTTTCTACGTTATTTTTGATAAGGATGAACGCAAGCAGCGTAAATTTGAGCGCAAAGAGCGGCGCGGCCGCAAGAAAAAGCCGGGTGATACCTGGGAGGACACACAATGGACTACAACCTAAAAGAAGAGCTTATACAGGCCATGTTTCGCTTTAGGAAGGTGGCAATGTCGATTAACCATGCCACCGGCAGCAACAGTTTGCATATGGGTGAAGCCTTTGTGTTGGGCAAAATAGCCGACCAAACCTTTGATGCAAACCTTGTAGCCCAGCTGCAGTGCGAACTGCATGTAACCAAGGCGGCTATTTCGCAAATGTTAAACGGGTTGGAAAGCAAGGGCTATATTACCCGCGAAATTGATAAAAACGACCGCCGTAAATTTGTAGCAACAATTACCCCCAAGGGGCGGGAGGTTGCCCGCTGCATAGCCCAGCATGCAGACGGCACCATAAACGAGATACTTTCCCGTTTTGGCCAGCAGAATACCCAGCAGCTCATTACGCTTTTTCACGGCTTTGCCGATGTAATTGAGAGCGTTATGCGGGATGCTGCAATGCAGCAATGCAAAGTGGAAGGCTTAGAAGGAGAAATCTGCTTTTAAGTGTTCCACGTGGGTATGGCGCTTGCCGTTGCCTATAGGTGTACCGCCGCCGCAAGCCCACGGCGTGTGGCGGCCGGGCACAAAAAGCGCGAGGCAAATGCCCGGAGGGGCATTTGCCTCGCGCTTTTGCAGCCGGCTGCGCCGGCTGGCGGGCCATGAAGTGGCCCGCTGCTCGGCCGCCAAGCGCCGCGGGCTTGCTATGTACAGTACCGAATGGCAAGGGCAAACCGCTGCCAAGATTAGGCTAACTGTAAGTTTTCCAGCGTTTGGGTAAGGTAACGGTGGCTAAAGCGGCTATCGCTGTAGCGAACGCCGTGCCCGGCCGCAAGCGCCTCGGAATATTCGCTAAGGGGGTAAACGGTAACATTGCGCATGTTGGTTTCGTAGTGCGTAACAATGGGAATAACCTTCAACCTGTCCAGCGTTACGCTGCCGTCGGCCTGGCGCAGCAATGTAAGCTCTAGCAACATACCCATCATGTTCTGGGCGTTATCCATAGCCGAAATAAAGTTGCCCAATGAATAGGCTACAGCAACCTGCCTGCCATCTGCGGCGGTTACATATTCTACCGGCTGCACCGTGTGCGAATGGTGGCCCACAATGGCATCGGCACCCCAATCGGCCAGCTGCTGCGCTAATGTGCGCTGGTGGGCAGTGGGAGTGTGGGTGTTTTCCTCACCCCAGTGTGGGGTTACGATTACAAAATCGGCCTGTTGTTTGGCAGCTGCCAGTTGGGCCTGTATTTCTTCTGTCTGGCTGGTAAGCAGGAAATCCAGTTCGGCGTCCTTGGGGCGGGGCAGGCCGTTGGTGTGCTGGGTAAGGCCTATAAAGGCCACACGAATTCCCCCTGCCTCTAGCACCACAGGCTGGGGCTGCCCGGTGGGGTACACACCCGCCACCGGAATATTTTGCTGTTGCCAGAACGAAAGGCTTTCAGCCAGACCGGCCACGCCCTGGTCCAGCATGTGGTTGTTGGCATGGGTAACAACATCAAAGCCCAGCCGCTGCATGTGCTGCGCCAACTCGGGCGGCGAAGAAAAGCGGGGGTAGTTTTGCGGCGGTTTGCTGCCAAGCACAGGGGTTTCCTGGTTGAGCAGGGCAATGTCGGCCGCGGCAATCAGCGGGGCAACTTGACGGTAGGCATATGTAAAATCGTAAACACCATTGCCGCGGGCAGCGGCCTGCTTGTAAATAACATCGTGTATCAAATTATCTCCTGCAGCCAACACGGTAATGGCATTTTGGGGCTCAGGCGGTGCCTGGTAACTGGGCTGCTCCTGCGGTTGGGAAGAAATATCCTCCGGCGGGGGGAGGGGAGAAACCGCACAGCCTCCTGCTAAAAGCAAAACCAGCGTTGCGGCCAGCAGACGAGTATATATTTTCATAGTATCATTCCTTATTGGTTTGATTTTTACGTTTTAACATTTGTCTATTCCACACTATGCCCAGTAAACCCAAAATGCCCACTATTGTATAAATAACAGCTACCGACGAAATGTTGCCGCCAAATAGGTGGTCGCCCGCCAATGTTGAGGTAATAACCGAAGGAATGCGTGCAAGCACCGAAACAGCCAGAAAGCTGGGCAAACGTAGGGGTGTCAGCCCTGCCAGGTAGGTTAAAATATCTTTGGGCGTGCCGGGAATGAGGAAGAGTATAAAAGTGGTGGTAAGCAGCTTGCTTTCATCCTGTAAAAAGGCGTAATGCGCCAGCTGGTCTTCGCCAAAAAAGCGGGTGACCAGTGGCCGCCCCCAGCGGCGCACCGCTAAAAACACCAGAATTTGCCCCAGCAAAATACCCACCAGACAGATGAAAAGACCGCCCCAGGTGCCATAGATAATGCCTGCAATAAGCTCAAAGGGCTCGCCAGGGATGACGGCCACCACAATTTGAAGAATTTGCAGCAGCACAAACACAAAAACGCCGCCCCACCCCAGCGATTGAATATAGTCACGCAGCAGCTCACGGTTGCCTTCGTAAGTGAGCGGCAAGCACACCCAAGTAAGCAACCCTATGAGCACTACCACGGCAATGCCGCCCAGTAACAATTTTTTTGTTTTTTTGGCGTTTTCCATGGCACTTCCTCGTTTTTTGCAATAATTCAGTATACCATATATAAAGGCAAAAGTCAGCCCGGTGTGGTTGGGAAAATATCCCTATGAAGTTTACAACAAAATTTTAGCCATGTATTGACAAAACATGCTATAATAGTACAATGCAGGCAGAATGTGGTTAAATAGCACATGTGTTGCAGGCAAATTTCCGGCAGTGTTTGGTTTGGGGGTGCAGCCTTGGAAAAGGCCTTTCGCGAGGGCGTTCGCCCCGGTGGCTTAACCGAAAGCTATCAAGTAAACATACTGGTTTGTTTTTTGCTGGATGCCTTTAACCAGCCGCTAAGCCTTGCCGTTTTGCAGGAAGCGGCGGTAGGCAGCCAGTTGGTAAACTATTTTGAGCTTACCAATGCGCTTTCCAGCCTGCAAAGCCTGGGCAATATTCAATGCCAAGAGCAGGAGGAACCCACCTACACCCTAACCGCCGCAGGCAGGCAAATGGCCAATATTTTTTCGCACCAGCTGCCTCTTTCGGTGCGGGAACATGCCACCCAGGCCGCACAGCAGGCGCTTGTGCGCAAACGAAGGGAGAAGCAAATTTTGTTCGAAACCCAGAAAACCCCCGACGGCTACCGTCTGAATATTAATATTACCGACATTGGCACCGACCTTTTGCAGCTTTCGGTGTTTTTGCCCAATGAAGAAATCTGTGCCCGGGTGCGCAGCCGCCTATTGGAAAACCCAGAGGGCATTTATTCGCAGATATTTTCGGCACTTACCGGCGAGGATGTAGCCCAGGCCGGTACAAACGGAGGCCAGCCTACCCC
>CAYYOY010000001.1:0-22478 GCA_964473265.1 uncultured Oscillospiraceae bacterium | reverse complement strand
ATTCGGCCAGTTCCTGCCGTGCCTTGCCGCTAAACTGCTTGCGCACCAGCTCAAGCAGATGGCGGTAGTAATAGGTATACAGCTCGCGTTCGCAGGCCATAAGGTCGGGCTGTTCTTGCTCGCGCAGCAGCGGGGCCAGTAGGCTGTAATAGGGCGTGCCCTGCAAAACCCGCAGCAGTTGGGAAGGCGTTACAGTACTGCCCAGGGCTTCCAGCGAAAAGCGGGTATGCCCCACAAGGTAGGACGGCATGGAAAGCAAATACCCCTCGGGCTCGCTGCCCGAGCTCATATAGTGCAGCACGGCGAGAATTTGCTCCACTTCGCTGCGCACTATTAGGTAGCGGTAAAAGCTTTCGGGCCCGCCGCTATCGTAGCGCAGCAAGCGCAAGTAGCTTTCAAAGCGGCTGCGGCGTAAAATGGCTTCCAGCTGCCCGCGGTGAATTTCGTAGGGGTTGCTGGCAGCCAGCGCCGGGCCGTAGTGGGTGTTATCGCGCAGGTAGGCGGCAACCTCAGCTACATTTTGCCGGCGCAGCAGCTCGTTATAGTTTTCTTCCCGCATGCATTTACCATACATGGCCCGGCACTTGGTTAGGATAACTCTATGGGCGTAGGCTGAAAGCACAACGCATCACCTGCCTATACAGCGCTGAAAAATGGTTTCCTCCCACTGAACGTGGTTGTGGCGGTAGGTTTCGTCCAGCCGCACCAGCAGCGCTTCGTAGCTCTGGGCACTGGTCTGTTTGGCTTCTTCCGAAGCCTTGGCTTCTTGTTCCTGCACCATTTGCAGCCGCCGTTCGGCGCGTTCCAGCAAATTTGCGCGGTATTCCTCTAAAGCCTTTTCCCGGCTGCCGTCCAGCTGCTTTCGATAGGCTTCAGCTTGCTCCAGCATGGTGCGGGCCTGCTTATCCACCTCGATTAAGCGGTTGATAATATCTTCCATATCGTTCTCCTAACGCACGGAATTGCAAATGTCACTGCTTATAATATACCTGTGTAGGCAAAAATTCAATGTCTAATTTGCCCAACTGGCCGCAATGCCAGCGAGCAACATTTGTATATACTAATAAACTTCCCCATTTAAGGGCAAATATTGCTGTTATTTATTATGCCAGTGCATTTCAATTCGGGCAAACAGCGCTTTAAGTAGCGCAAATGGCATGCAGCAACCGCGGGGGCACGGGGCTAAAAAAGCAAAGCCCAGGGGATGAATTCCCCGGGGCTAGGTGCTTTATTCAGCGCTATTAGTTTTTTAGGCTTTGCAGCGGTGCGGGAATGTGGCCACCCCGGGCGATAAGCCGGCTGGGGTTGCCGCCGCTGAGCGGCATAACAGGCCCGCTGCCCAGTAGGCCGCCGAATTCAAGTTCCTCGCCCATTTGGCGGCCAATGGCAGGAATAAGGCGAACGGCGGTGGTTTTATGGTTGATCATGCCGATGGCCGCCTGGTCGGCAATAATGGCGGAAATGGTTTCGGGGGTTGTATCGCCGGGAATAACAATCATATCCAGCCCCACAGAGCATACCGCTGTCATGGCCTCGAGCTTTTCTATGGTAAGCACGCCGCAGCGGGCGGCTTCTATCATGCCGGCATCTTCCGTTACAGGAATGAAGGCGCCTGAAAGGCCGCCCACCGAAGACGAAGCCATTACCCCGCCCTTTTTCACAGCGTCGTTTAGCAGCGCCAGGGCGGCGGTAGTGCCATGGCCGCCGCAGCGTTCCAGGCCCATTTCTTCCAATATATGGGCCACGCTATCGCCAATGGCGGGGGTGGGGGCCAGCGAAAGGTCTACAATGCCAAAGGGTACGCCCAGGCGGCGGCTGGCTTCGCTGCCCACCAGCTGGCCCATACGGGTAATTTTAAAGGCGGTTTTTTTAATGAGCTCGGCTACCTCGTGCAGCGGAATATCACCGGCTTTGGCAAGGGTGGCCCGCACCACGCCGGGGCCCGAAACCCCCACGTTAATAACGCAATCGGCCTCGCCTATGCCGTGGAAGGCACCGGCCATAAAGGGGTTATCTTCAGGGGCATTGCAAAACACCACCAGCTTGGCAGCGCCTATGCACTGGCGGTCGGCTGTTTTTTCGGCGGCCTGCTTAATTACCCCACCCATAATGGCAACGGCATCCATATTGATGCCGGCACGGGTAGAGCCTATGTTTACCGAAGCACAAACCTGCTGGGTGAGTGCCAGCGCTTCGGGAATGGATTGCATGAGGGCAAGATCGCCCGCGGCAAAGCCCTTGTGTACCAACGCCGAATAGCCGCCAATAAAGTTTACCCCCACAGCGCGCGAGGCCGTTTCGAGCATATTGGCGTAGCGCACCGGGTCGCCCCCCGAAGCGGCCAGCAACAGTGCAATGGGGGTAACCGAAATGCGTTTGTTAATGATGGGAATACCGTATTCGGCCTCAATCTGTTCGCCCACCTTTACCAGATGCTCGGCCTTGCGGGTAATTTTATCGTAGGCCTTGCGGCAGGCGGTGTCAATATCCGGCCCGGCGCAATCCAGCAGCGAAATGCCCATGGTAATGGTGCGTATGTCCAGGTTTTCTTCGGTTATCATTGAAATCGTTTCCAGAATATCGCTGGTGTTCAGCATGTGGAAAGAATCCTCCTTGAACAAAATAGCAAGCAAGCGGCAAGACAAGCCGCAAGACGGCGGCGTTTGCCAAACGCTGCTCTTGCCACTTGTCTTTTGCTTCTTGCCTTTAAATACGGTGCATGGAGTTGAAAATATCCTCATGCATCACATGAATTTTCAGGCCCATACGCTCACCCTGCTCTTCCAGACGGCTGGTAAGGGTGCCCAGCGGGCAGTTTAGGCTGCTAATATCCGCCAGCATAACCATGGCGAACATATCCTGCAGCACCGATTGCGTAACCTCTATGATATTGGCATTGCTTTCGGCACACTGGTTGGAAACTGCGGCAAGAATTCCCACCATGTCGCGTCCCAGCACGGTAATAACGGCTTTCATGGAACAACCTCCGGTAAAATATTTGTAACAGTATACTATTTGTTTATAAACTCTCCAACCGGCTCCAGGGCAGGGTTTGGCTTAGGTCAGACGGCAGTTGGAAGGAAAGCGGGTGCAGGCTGGGCGTAAAGATTTCGGCGCTATCGGGTGCGCTGGCACGTTTAAACTGCCCAGCCACAAAACGCCGCAGAAAGAGCTGTAGCTTTTGCAGAATAAAGCCGCGGGGATGTTCGGGGAAGGCAATGCAGGCATATTCTAAAATGCGCTGGGGCGGCATGCGGTAGGCCAGCAGGTAGTAGAGGAAGAATTCGTGCAGCGGGTAGGGGCCAAGAATTTCTTCGGTTTTCTGTACAATGCTTTCGCCGGCAGCAATGGGTAGTAGCTCGGGCGAAACCGGGGTTTCAAGTATGCCATGCAGGATATCGGCCACCGGTGCAAAGGCAGTAGATTCGGCCAGCTGCGCCACAACCCCCCGCACCATGCTTTTGGTAAGACATGCGTTTACATTAAAGCTTGCCAGCTGGTCGCCGCCAAAGGTGCACCAGCCAAGAGCAGCCTCAGAAAGGTCGCCGGTGCCTACCACCAGGCCCTGCTCCATGTTGGCAATATCCAGCAATATTTGTGTGCGCTCGCGGGCCTGGGCGTTTTCATAGGCAATGTCGGGCGTGCCGGTGTGTCCAATGGCATCCATGTGGTTTTTGCAGGCTTCGCCAATGGGAATTTCGCGCAGCGAAAGCCCAAGCCCCGCCGCCAACGCCTGGGCGCTGCCTTTGGTTTGGTTGCCGGTGCCGAAGCCCGGCATGGTTACACAAATTAAATGCTCTTTCGAGAGAGAAAGCAGCTCAAGCGCCCGCAGCGAAACCAGTGCGGCAAGGGTGGAATCTAACCCGCCGGAAAGGCCCAACACCAGACGGTTGTGGCCGGTGTTTTGCATGCGTGCCGCCAGAGAGGTTGCTTGCAGCTGGAACAGCTCGAGGAAAAGCCCTTGGCGGTGGGTGGTAGAGGCCAAGAATGGGTCGGGCGAAACCTGGCGCAGTAGCTCGGGCTTGGGGGTAGGACGGGTTACAAATTTAGGCGGCTCTGCAGCATAGGCACTGCCCAGCAGCAGAGGGTCGATATCGCATAGGGTGGTAGTGGCCTGCTGCAGAGAAGCGGCAAAAGCCAGCTGACGGCCCTTTTCATACACAGCCGAAAGCCCACCGTACACATAGGGGGCGGAGCTACCTCCGCAACCGGTGGAGCAAAGGGCCACAGCGCAATCCCACGCGCTGCTTACAACTTCCAGCGTGTGCACAACCTGCGGCATTTGTCCGGCCTTAGCTGGCATGCAGGCGGGCACCACTACCAGGCGGCAACCGGTGTTTTCTATGAGCGGCATATACCGCGGCAGCTCGGGTGGCGAACAAGGCAGCAAACAAAAACGCAGCCCACCGCAGCCCAGCACCGTAAAGCCGGCTTTGCATTCCTCGGGTGTAGGGCTTGCCAGGCCGGGGGCCGGTGTGCCCAGCGCGGGCACCATGGCGCGCACCTGCCCTGCCTGCACCACTGCGGTGGCCGAAATGGTGCCATTTTGGCCGCGTATGGGTAGGCCTACCAGATAGTAGGCAGAATTTTGGCGGGTGGCTTCGCAAAATTGCATAAGTGCTGCGCGGCAATCTTCCAGCAGGCTGTGGTTGGAAAATAGGCTGCCGCAGCTTGGGGAAGAAAGCGCCAGCTGCGGGAAGACCACAATGTCTGCATGAATGAGCTGCGCCACAGCCGCCAGCATGGCAGATAAATTTTCTTTAGGGTTACCGGGGGTTTGTAGCGGGCTAAGAGTGGCCAGGCGAATGGTACCGTCCATAGGAGTACATCCTTTCCGTTGGCATATTGCATGGGGCTATGTGCGCTGCCGCAGTTGGGCAGTAAGTTTCATAGTATGTAAGATTCTTGGGGCAAAGGGGGCTGCAAAACCCCACCCCGCCAGCTTTGCAGCAATGTAGGGTTGCTGCACCACACGGCCAGCGGCAAATAGCAGCCGGGGCAGCTAACAGCATAGTTTTCGGCCGGTTCAAAACCAAAGGGAGTTAAAAAACCCGAGGCATAGCCGGCGAAAAGCAAGGGGAAGCCCAGTGCCTCGCAGCGGGCGAGGGCACTTTGCACCAGCTGGCTGCCAATGCGCATGGATTGAAATTCCGGCAGCACGGCCAGCGTTGCCAGCCAAAGCACCGGCAGCGTGGCCTGGCCCAGACGCAGGTTGGCCGGGGCCAGCAAAATATGCCCCACCGGCTGCCTGTCCAGCTGTGCCACCAGTGAAAGCGCAGGGGAATATTCCGGCCGGCTGCGCAATTCTTCCACCAGGCGTGCCTGGCGTTCGTTTACAAAGGCCAGCTCGTTAATTTTAGCAATGCTGCGGTATTGCAGCGGCTGTTCGGGACGAATGATTACCCTCATACGTCTAAATATTCCTCCAGCGTTATGCCCGCCTGGTAAATGGCGGCTGCGGCTTCCTCACCTACATAGCGGAAGTGCCAGGGCTCAAACCCAATGCCGGTAACGGTTTCTTTATCTTTAGGGTAGCGTAAAATAAACCCAAACCGGTGGGCATTTTCGGCCATCCACTTGGCTTCGGGGAAATCGGCAAATTTAGGGGAAAGATCGGGCAGCTTGGTGTAATAATCGCCCGAAATAATATCTACCGCAAGGCCGGTATTGTGTTCGCTGGTGCCGGGCGGTGCCACCCAGCGGCCGGCTTCTACGGCAGCCTCTTGCTCAGAAAAGCCCTGCTGCTTGTAGGCTGCAACCTCGCGCTCGTAGAGATACTTGCTGCGGGCAAAGGTGCGGTGGCCCGAAATAGGCAGCAGAGTGTGGCCATCCTTTTTAGCGGCGGCAATCATTTGCTCCAGCGCCGGGGCAATGCGCTTATCTACCTGTATTTGCCCAACAGCCTGCAGGGTGGTTTGGTGTTCTTCCTGCAGGGGGTGCGCGGCGCTTACCAGAATAAGCCGCCAATCTTTTGTATTAATAGTGGGCGCAGAAGAAGTAGAAGAGCTTTGCGGTGTGCTGCTGCTTTCCGGCATGGAGGAAGGCGCCTCGCTTTCTGGTGGCAGGCTTTCGGGTTGGCTGCCGCTTTCCTCAGGCTGGCTGGCAGTTTGGCTGCTGCTCTGGCTGCTTTGGTCAATATCTCTTGGGCTGCAGCCCGCCAATAGCAATATTAACAGAATGTAAATTAGAGCGGGTTTTATACGCATAGAATACCTCGTGTTTAATTTTCTTTGCCGTTGGCTTGCTGGCCCAAAAGGCTACAAAATCTCTTCGGCCGCCAGCAGCACCGAAAGCGCGCACAGGCCGGCAGTTTCGCAGCGCAAAACGCGCGGGCCCAGGCTGCAAATATACACCCCGGCCTCGGCGGCGGCCTCTACCTCGTGGGGGGCAAAGCCGCCTTCCGGCCCAATGAATACCGCGGTATCGGCAGGCTGGCCCACCAACCCCCGTAGCGGCCGTTGCGCCTTTTCGTGGAAGAGTATGCGCCGCATATCCTTTTGGCAGGCTTCCAGTGCCTCGGTAAACGAAACGGGCGGCAGCACCTGGGGCAGAACCCCTCGGCCGCACTGTTTGGCAGCTTCGTCGGCAATGCGCTGCCAGCGCAGGCGTTTGCGTTCACCACTTTCCTGGCTGGGGCGCGAAACACAGTTGCGGGTGTGCATGGGCACAAGGGCAAACACCCCCAGCTCCACACTCTTTTGAATAATATATTCCAGCTTTTCGCCCTTAGGCAAGGCCTGATAAAGCGTTACTCTGCTTTGGGGCTCGCTTTGGCAGGGCAGCGCCTGGGCAACCGAGGCCGAAACATAATCGCGCCCCACTTCCCTTACGGTGCAGGCGTAGTCGGTACCCTTGCCGTCGCACACCAGAAGTTGCTGCCCTGCCTGCACCCGCAACGAACGAATTAGATGCTGGGCATCCTCCCCCATTATTAGTGCAACACCGTCTATTATATTGTTACAAAAAAACTTCGGCATATGAAGCCCCACTTAATAAGTTCCTGAAAACACCTAACCCCACGAAGCAACTGCGGCTAAGCAGGGCCCTGCAGCAGCGGTTATTTCTGTTCGGGTGCACCCAAACGAACGGTTTGCATTACCTGGTCTTCCAAAGGCCGGTCGGACCGGTCGCGTTTTTGGCCGGCAATGCGGTCTACCTCTTCCAGGCCCGCAACCACACGCCCAAAGGCGGCATATTGGCCGTCCAAATGTGATGCGGCATCTGTCATAATAAAGAACTGGCTGCCGGCGCTGTGGGGGTCTTGCGAGCGGGCCATAGAAATTACCCCCCGCTCGTGCCGGGTGGGGTTTTGAAAGCCGGCCGCCGCAAATTCGCCCGGAATGGTGTAGCCCGGCCCGCCACGGCCGGTGCCTTCGGGGTCGCCACCCTGTATCATAAAGCCGGGAATGACACGGTGGAAAATCGTGCCGTCGTAAAAGCCCTTTTCCACCAGCGAAAGAAAATTTTCCACTGTTTTAGGGGCAGTCTGGGGAAAAAGCTCCAGCACAATTTGCCCTCCGGTTTGCATGGTAATCGTAACAAACGGGTTTTCCATACGCAATCAGTTCTCCTTACAATATAAAATACAACGGCGCTGTGGCCTAAGTAATTTCCAGGAAGATAGGCTGGCGCTTCAAGAAGAAAGCGTAGCGCTTAAAGCCTGCTTCGCGCAGCATGTGAATGGCATAGGCAAAATCGGCCCCCAGGTGTTCGCCATAGTGGGCATCGCTGCCCAGGGTAATAATTTCGCCCCCAAGCTGGCGGAAGCGTTTTATAAGCTCCAGCGCAGGCAGGGTAAAGCCCAGCCCCTGCCGCATGCCGGAGGTATTAATTTCCAGCCCACGGCCGTTTTGTGCCAGCAGCCGGAAAAGCTCGTCAATATAATCGGAATATGCGCTAAAGTCTACGGGTATGCGGTATTTGCCCCAAATGTAGCGAATAGGATAGGTAAGGTGTGCGAGGCTGTCGAAGCGGTTCCACTTTGCCAGCTCAATATATTCCTTATAATATACTTCCAATTCATCCCGCACGCAAACCTGTGGGTCGTTAAAGTTTACAAAGTAGGCATCCGGCCGGCCACGGCTGTTGTGCAGCGAACCCAGCACAAAATCGAAGGGGTAGCCGTCTAAAATGGCTTCGGCCGCCGGCAGGTTTTGGGTGGGCTGCCCCAGCTCTACGCCTGCGGCAAGCACCAGCCTGCCCTCGAACAGCTGGCGGGCACGCTCCAGCTCGAATACCGATTGCCTAAGACGCTGCTCATAGCCATATTCCTGCATGTCGTGGCATTCCACATGGTCGGTTAGGGCAAAGCCCTTCAGGCCCTGCTGTAGCGCACTTTCGCATAGATACAAAACCGAATGAAAACCGTCGGGCGAATTGTCTGAATGGGTGTGGCTGTCGAACAGGCTGCAACGCAAATAAACCCCTCCTATGCGGGTTCAAATGCCACCCGCCCGGCTAGTGTTTAGTATAGCACAAACGAATGGAGATTGTACAGCCGCCCCGGCAAAATGATTGTACATTCTCCATAGAGTTTACACCCGGAATATAGCGGCTGCTACAAAAAACAAACCCTTGCCCGGCCCCCTCTACTTCCCGGTAGCAGGCAGGAGTTATTCGCCAAAATACTGCTTGTTTTTTTTTACACATTGTGGTAAAATAGCAACAATGTTCAAAATGGAGGTGTATCCCATGGCATATGCTATCAATAACGATTGTATCAGCTGTGGTGCCTGCGCTGGCGCCTGCCCCGTAACAGCCATTGCAGAGGGCGACGATAAATACGTTATCGACCCCGCTACCTGCATCGACTGCGGCGCCTGTGAAGGTACTTGCCCGGTTAGTGCGATCAGCCCCGCCTAAGCAAATTGCTTAAACGGGCAGCTATGCGCGGCTACAAAGGTCAGACGATACGGCAGCGTATCTCTGGCCTTTTCTGTTTAGCGCCTTGTATTATTGTATGGATTATGGTACAACATAGGTGAGCCAGCTGCGGCACAAATGCAGCAAACCAAAGAAAGGCAGCGGACACGATGGGTTTTTTAGATAAAGTTTTCGGCAGCTATTCCGAAAAGGAATTAAAACGGGTAGCGCCTATTACCCAAAGCGTACTAGCTTTGGAAAATGAATATACTGCCATGAGCGAGCAAGAGTTGCAGGCCACCACCCCCCGCCTGCGCCAGCGCCTGGCCGAAGGTGCCAGCCTGGACGATATTCTGCCCCAGGCCTTTGCCGCCTGTCGCGAGGCCGCCGCCCGGGTTCTAAACATGCGCCACTTCCCCGTGCAGATTACCGGTGGCATTGTGCTGCACCAGGGCCGCATAGCCGAAATGAAAACCGGCGAAGGCAAAACCCTCGTAGCCACCCTACCGGCCTACCTGAATGCACTGGCCGGCAAAGGGGTGCACATTGTAACGGTGAACGATTACCTTGCCAAACGCGACAGCGAATGGATGGGCAAGCTCTACCGCTACCTGGGCCTTTCGGTAGGCCTTATTGTAAACGGAATAAGCAGCGAGGAACGCCGTGCCGCCTACGCCTGCGATATTACCTATGCCACCAACAACGAGCTGGGGTTCGATTACCTGCGCGATAACATGGCTATCCGCCAGCAAGACCTTGTGCAGCGTGGCCATGCCTTTGCCATTGTGGACGAAGTGGACTCTATTTTAATTGACGAAGCCCGCACCCCGCTTATCATTTCCGGCCAGGGCGATAAATCTACCGAGCTTTACCAAATTGCCGACCGTTTTGCTTCGCGCCTTTCGGTGCAGCGCATTAAGGAAGTAAATGAAAAAGAAGCCCAAGACGAGCTGGAATGCGATGTGGTGGTAGACGAAAAGGCCCGCACCGCCACCCTTACCCCCCGTGGCACTCAAAAGGCTGAAACGCACTTCAAGGTAGATAACCTGAACGACCCCGAACACATGACACTGGCCCACCATATCAACCAGGCGGTTCGTGCCCGCACCATTATGCAGCGGGATGTTGACTATGTGGTGAAAGACGGCCAAGTAATTATTGTAGACGAGTTTACCGGCCGCCTGATGATAGGCCGGCGCTATAACGAAGGGCTGCACCAGGCTATTGAGGCCAAGGAAGGCGTAAAGGTAGAGCGCGAAAGCAAAACCCTGGCTACCATTACCTTCCAAAATTTCTTTAGAATGTACCAAAAGCTGGCGGGCATGACAGGTACCGCCCTTACCGAAGAAAACGAGTTCCGGCAAATTTATAAATTGGATGTAATTGAAATACCCCCCAACCGGCCGGTGGTGCGGGTAGATAACGCCGACATAGTGTATAAAACCGAAAAGGGCAAATTTGCCGCAGTAATAGAAGAAATTGCCGAGCACCATGCCAAGGGCCAGCCCGTGCTGGTGGGCACCGTGAGCATTGAAAAGAGCGAATTGCTTGCTGCTATGCTCAAACGCCGGGGCATCCCGCACGAGGTGCTCAATGCCAAATATCACGAAAAAGAAGCCGAAATTGTTGCCCAGGCAGGTAAGCCGGGCGCTGTAACCATTGCCACCAACATGGCCGGCCGCGGCACCGATATTGTGCTGGGCGGTAACGCCGAATATCTTGCCAAGGCACGTCTGCGTGCCGAGGGCATGACGGAAGAGCTGCTGGCTGCCGCCACCGGCTTTGGCGAAACGCAGGATGAAGAAATTTTACAGGCACGCGTTGCCTACCGCCAGCAGATGGAACACTTCCGCCAGCAAATGGCCGGCGAGGCCGAAAAGGTGCGCCAGGCCGGCGGGCTGTGCATTTTGGGCACGGAACGGCATGAATCGCGCCGTATTGATAACCAGCTGCGCGGGCGCGCCGGCCGCCAGGGCGACCCCGGCGAAACCCGTTTTTACCTCTCGCTGGAGGACGACCTCATGCGGCTGTTTGGCGGCGAGCGCATTCAGGGGCTTATGGATACGCTAGGCGTGGATGAGGATATGCCCATTGAAAACAAGCTGCTCACCGGCACCATTGAAAATGCCCAGGTAAAGCTTGAGGGGCGCAATTTCCAGATACGCAAAAACGTTATTCAATATGACGATGTAATGAACCGCCAGCGCGAAATTATCTATTCCCAGCGTGCCATGGTGCTGGAAGGCAAGGACCTGCATGAATTCCTGGATAAGATGATAGAGCAGGCCATTGACGAACGTGTGAACCAATATATTGCTGAAGACAGTGCGCCGGACGATTGGAACCTGGAAGGCCTGCGCGATTACTTCCTCGGCTGGCTTACCGCCCCGCAAGACTTCCGCTATGCCACCCCCCAGGAACTGGAACGGGTGGAAAAGGGCGATCTGCGTAACGAGCTGCTGCAACGTGCCCACACCCTTTACAAGCGGCGCGAGCAAGAAATGGGCAGCGAAACCATGCGCGAATTGGAACGCGTGGTGCTGCTGCGCACGGTAGACACTAAGTGGATGGACCACATTGATGCCATGGAAGAGCTCAAGCGCGGCATTCACCTGCGCGGCATTGCCCAGCGCGACCCTGTAATTGAATACCGCATGGAAGGCTTTGAAATGTTCGACCAGATGATAGCCTCCATCCGGGAAGATACCGTGCGTCTGCTGCTTACGGTACAGCTGCGGCAGGATGCTCCCCCCCAGCGCGAGCAGGTGGCAAAGCCCATGCAAACCAGCGGCGGCGACGGCAGCCAGAAGGCCCAGCCCCAGCGCAGCACCGCCAAGGTGGGGCGCAACGACCCCTGCCCCTGTGGCAGCGGCAAAAAGTATAAAAAGTGCTGCGGCGCCTAGCGCATATGCGTTTCTTGTTGTGCCAAGAAAGTAACAAAAGCAGGCGGCTTGGGGGTTAAACCCCAAGCCCCCAGTGTTCTGAGACTCGTTGGTGGTTTGCAGGCCGGTATGCCCTGCGAGTATTTCTAAACCGTTGCCGCAGGCCTTAACCATCAAATATGAATTATAAAACTGTTTTTAGGGGTGAATTATGCAAATTCTTCCCCTGCGTGTGCAGGATATCCCTGCCGTTGCCGAGTTAGAAGCGCTGTGCTTTTCACAACCCTGGAGCCAGCAGGCCCTGGCCGATGAACTGAAAAAGCCCCAAAGCCTGCTGCTGTGTGCCCACAGCGCCGGGCAACTGGCCGGCTACTGCGGTATGCAGCAGGCGCTGGACGAGGGTTATATTACCAGCGTGGCAGTGCACCCCAACTTCCGCCGCCAGGGCGTGGGCCAAGCCCTTGTTTCGGCCCTGCAGCAGCAGGGCCGGCAGCGTGGCCTGGCCTTTCTTACGCTGGAGGTGCGCGAAAGCAACACCCCAGCCATTGCTCTTTACACCCGCCTGGGTTTTGCACAGGTGGGCAGGCGGCCGGGCTTTTACGCACTGCCACCCGAAGCCGCGCTGCTGCTTACTTACACCTATACCGGAGGAAAACCGTGAAGCTTTTAGCCATTGAAACCAGCTGCGACGAAACCGCTGCCGCCGTAGTGCAGGATGGACGTGAGATACTCTCATCAGTCGTCTATTCCCAGTGTGCCGAGCATGCCCTTTACGGCGGTGTGGTGCCCGAAATAGCCTCGCGCCGCCATGCCGAGCAAATTGTGCCGGTGGTAAGCCAGGCGCTGCAACAGGCCGGCCTTACCCCTGCCGAGCTAGATGCCCTTGGCGTAACCGCCGCACCGGGGCTCATTGGCGCGGTGCTGGTGGGGGTAAATTTTGCCAAGGGCCTTGCCATGGCTTGGGACAAGCCACTGGTGCCGGTGCACCACCTGCGGGGGCATGTGGCCTCTAACTATTTGGCGCACCACGAGCTGCAGCCCCCCTTCCTGTGTCTGATAGCCTCGGGCGGGCATAGCCACGTGGTGGAAGTGGCCGACTACACTACCTTCAAGGTGCTGGGCCGCAGCTGCGACGACGCTGCCGGCGAAGCCTACGATAAAGTGGCCCGTGCTATGGGGCTGGGTTACCCCGGCGGCCAGGTGCTGGATACACTTGCACAAACCGGTAACCCCCAGGCCTACCCCTTGCCCGAACCTAAGGTGCGCGGCAGCCTGTGCGATTTTAGCTTTTCAGGGCTAAAAACCGCCGTGGTAAATATTTTGCACAATGCCGAGCAGCGCGGAGAAGCGGTAGATGCCCCCGGGCTGGCGGCCTCTTTTCAAGAGCGGGTGTGCGGCCTGCTGTGCGAAGGGCTTTTTACAGCGGCCAAACACACCGGGCAACGCAAGCTGGTGCTGGCGGGCGGCGTGGCGGCCAACAGCCGGTTGCGCACTATGGCAACGCAAAAGGCAGCCGAATACGGCTGCCAGCTCTACTTGCCGCCTGTGGTGCTTTGTGGCGATAACGCCGCCATGGTCGCTTCCCAGGCCTATTATGAATATATAGCCGGGCACACTGCCGGCCTTGCCCTAAACGGACAAGCCACCATGGAAATTGCCCAGGCCTTTTAGCCCGGGCAATGCTTAATGCTCGCTATCTGTGCCGGCAATGGTCATCACCAGCAGGGTGCCTTGTTGCACCGAAATACTGGCCTGCTCCTCGGCAAAGGCGTTGCTTACCCCCAGCGGGAAGTGGGCAGTAAGGGTTGCCCCGCACAGCGGGTATTGCAGGCCTTTTAGGGTTACGCCGGTGCAATCGCCCCCCAGGGCAAACACCGAAACCACCCCCGGCTGCCGTTGCAGTGTAAGCGAGGTGTTGCAAATGGCGGTGGCCGCCGTTTCGCCGGCATAGGCCCAAGCCTGCCCACCCGCCTGTGCAACAAAGCCCAGGCACTGCAGATTGGCCAGTGTATGGTCCAGCCTGGGGCCACCCAGAGCACCCAGCAGCACAAATTCCCGAATGCCCTGCGCGAGGCCGTGCTTTATGGCAAGCAGGCTGTCGGTATCGTCCTTGCGAATGGGAAAAACCTCTACCCCCGCTGTGTCGGGCAGGGGTGCGGAATCGAAATCTCCCAAAATGGCATGGGGGGTTACCCCCAGTGCCCGGGCCTGTAGATAGCCCGCGTCAGCAGCTATAAGAAGGTCGCCGGGCTGGGGGTTGGCTAGAAGAAGGTCTTGCCGGGTGGTGGGTGCGGCACAAAACACAATGCAGCGTGGCATGGCAGCTCCTTTAGGGTTGGGTTAGCGTACAACCTCGCCGTACACTTCGCCTACGCAGCCGGCAGCATTGGCTTCGTCGGTATCAATGTGGGCGGCGGTGGCAAAATCGGGGTTCACGCGAACTACAACGTCGCCAAACACCAGCGAACGGCCGGCGCAGTCTATCTTCATGCTTACAATTTCCTTATCCTTCACGCCCAGTTCGGCAGCGTCGGCAGGGTTGGTATGAATGTGGCGCTTGGCGGCAATTACGCCCTCGGTAAGCACAACCTCACCGGCGGGGCCCACCAGCTTGCAGCTGCCGCTGCCGGCAATATCGCCCGATTCACGCACAGGGGCGTCTACGCCGATAGAACGAGCGTCGGTAAGCGAAATTTCTACCTGGGTGGCGGGGCGGGTGGGGCCAAGAATGGTAACGCTGGCAATGGTGCGCTTGGGGCCTACTACGTCTACACGCTCGTTGCAGGCATACTGGCCGGGCTGCGAAAGCTCTTTCTTGGGGGTAAGCTTGGCGCCTGCACCAAAGAGAATCTCAAGATCTTTCTCGCATACATGAATGTGACGGGCAGAGGTTTCAATTAAAACTTTTTTGGACATCTGGAACAATCCTTTCAATTTATAATAAATATAGTAAACCCTTAGGAGGTTTGTGATATGCAAGAACAATTGCAGGCGCTTGCCGGGCAGTTGGCAGGCTGCACCGCCTGCCGCCTGTGCGAAACCCGCAGCAATGTGGTGTTTGGCCAAGGGGTGCCGGGCGCGCCGGTGCTGCTGGTGGGCGAAGGCCCCGGCCAGCAAGAGGACGAGCAGGGCCTGCCCTTTGTGGGGCGCAGCGGCCAACTGCTGGATAAAATGCTGGGGCTCGCCGGCCTTTCGCGGCAAGAGAATGTGTACATAGCCAACATGGTAAAGTGCCGCCCGCCCCAAAACCGCGACCCTTCGCCCGACGAACTGGAAGCCTGCCTGCCCTACCTGCGCCAGCAGGTGCGGCTGCTGAAACCCAAAATATTGGTGTGCCTGGGGCGTGTGGCGGCCCAGCGCATTATCTCGCCCGGTTTTAAGGTTACCCAACAGCACGGGCAATATTTTGAACGCGGCGGCATGCTGCTTATGGGTACCTTTCACCCGGCGGCGCTGCTGCGCAACCCCAACCAGAAGCCCCAAGCCATGCAAGATTTAATGAGCATCCTGCCCAAACTGCAAACAATTCAAAACGCTTAGCACTGCTGCGGTACAGTATGCATGCTAGAACAGCCCCGTAATGCAGCCCTCGTCGTCCACATCGATATTGTTGGCTGCCGGAACCTTCGGCAGACCGGGCATGGTCATAATATCGCCCGTAAGGGCTACCACAAAACCGGCGCCGCTACACAGGCGCAGTTCGCGCACGGTAATGCTAAAGCCGGTGGGGCGGCCCAGCAGCGCGGGGTTATCGGAAAGCGAATACTGCGTTTTGGCAACGCACACCGGCAGGCTGCCGCCGCCCAGGGCTTCAATTTCGGCCAGCGCCTTTTGCGCCTGGGGTGTGAGCACAACGCCTGCCGCCCCGTAAATTTGGGTGGCAATGGCCTCTAGCTTTTGGGGGATGCTTGCAGCGTCTGGGTAAAGCAGCTGAAAGTTTGAGGGGGCTTCGCAGGCCTCTACCACTGCCTGTGCAAGCTCGCGCCCGCCCTCGCCGCCCTTGGCAAATACATCTGAAAGGGCAAATTTAGCCCCGTTCTGGCGGCAATATTCAGCCAGCAGCTCGAGCTCTTCGGGGCTGTCGCTGGCAAAACGGTTGATAGCCACCACCACGGGCAGGCCATAGCGCTGCATATTTTCCACATGGGCCGCCAGGTTAGGCAGGCCCTTTTGCAATGCCTGGGGGTTGGGGGTGGCAAGCTCGGCCCGGGGCTGGCCGCCATTATATTTTAGCGCCCGCACGGTGGCAACCACCACCACGGCGGCGGGGGTAAGGCCGGCCTTGCGGCACTTAATATCAAAAAACTTCTCCGCCCCAAGGTCCGACCCAAAGCCGGCCTCGGTAATGGCGTAATCGGCCAGGCTCATGGCCAGGCGGGTGGCCCGCACGCTGTTGCAGCCGTGGGCAATGTTGGCAAAGGGGCCGCCGTGCATAATGGCGGGGGTGTTTTCCAGCGTTTGCACCAGGTTGGGTTTAAGTGCGTCGCGCAGCAGGGTGGCCATAGCCCCGGCAGCCTGTAGCTGGCGGGCGTAGATAGGCGCACCCTCGGTGCTATAGGCCACCAGAATGTTGCCCAGCCGCTGCTTTAGGTCGGCCATGCCGTCTGCCAGGCAGAGAATGGCCATAACCTCGCTGGCAACGGTAATTTGAAAGCTATCCTGCCGGGGAATGCCGTCTATACGGCCACCCAGGCCCACAATTACATTGCGCAGTGCACGGTCGTTCATATCCAGGCAGCGTTTCACCAGAATGCGCCGGGGGTCAATTTGCAAAGGATTGCCCTGCTGCAGGTGGTTATCGAGCAGCGCACACAGTAGGTTGTTTGCGCTGGTAATGGCGTGCATATCGCCGGTAAAGTGCAGGTTAATATCTTCCATGGGCAGCACCTGGGCATAGCCGCCACCGGCTGCCCCGCCCTTTATGCCAAACACCGGCCCCAGCGAAGGCTCGCGCAGGGCAATAACCGCCCGCTTGCCCAGCAATGCCATGGCCTGGCCCAGCCCTACGGTGGTGGTGGTTTTGCCCTCGCCTGCCGGCGTGGGGTTAATAGCGGTTACCAGCACCAGCTTGCCTTGGGGCTGCCCGGCCAAACGGGCCAGAGCTGCTTCGCTTACTTTGGCTTTATAGCGGCCGTAGAGCTCCAGTTCGTCGGCTTGCAGGCCCAAGCCTTCAGCCAGGGCAGCAACCGGCTCTAGGGTAGCTTGGCGGGCTATTTCAATGTCACTGCGCATGTTGCACCTCCGGCGTTGTTGGAATGGGGGCATTTTCGGTATAGCCATTGGGGCGGAAGCGTACGCCCAGCTGGGCTTCGGCCGAATAGATGGAATAGTAGGGGAACACATTGTGGTATTGGTGGTTTTGGGCCATCAGCTGGTTGAACAGGCAGAGCAGCACGGCAAAGGTTGCCGCCGAACGAAAGAAGGTGCGGGTTTCTTTAATTTCAGCCGTAAGGCTGGCAATTTCTTCTCGCAGCTTTTTTTGGTCGCCCTTGCCGCCCTGTTTTAGCTGGCTTTTCAGCTCGGCAATGCGGTCGGTTTTCTCGGCCTGGGGCCGGAACAGACAGACCACCTCGGGTAAAAAGAGCAACATGGGCAACATAAAGTAAGTGGATAACCGCTCTATAATAAAGAACTGGGCAATAAAGGCCGAGAGCACCGCCCCATAAATAAGGTAATTGGCCATAACCACGTTACGGCTATCTTTAGCCATAAACATTTTATAGGTTAAAAGCAGTAGAACGCACATGAAAACAGGGCCGATAACCAGTGCGAAGGAAGAGGGCCGCATGTAAATGCTGCCAACATATTGGGTAAAGATATGCTGGGTAACAAAGTCTACCAAGGGGCGGGCGAACACAAACCCCAGGAAAAACAGGCCGCCGTACACCGCCAGCGTAATTTTGGTAAGGGCAATTTGTGCCAGAAAGTAGACGGGCAGCAGGATGAGCGCCGTTTTATGGAAGGAAGCCGCTAGCACAACCACCAGCAAAAAGGGCACGAGTTTGCGCTCTTTGCAGAATTGGTAGGCATACAGGCATATGATACCGGCAATGGCCTGGCGCAGCAGGTTCATGGACATATAGTAGTAGTTAAGCGTTAAAAAGGCAAACATGCTCAGCCAGGGCAGCGGCGAATAGCGGTAGCTGAATAGCGCCACAAGCCCCACGGCAAGCACACTAAACACAGCATACACCGCCTGCCCGCTGGGGCAGAATAGCCAGCAGAGCTTTACAAAAATATTAAAACCCGGCTCGAAGGTATAGCTTACCACGGTGTTCCAGGGCAGGGTGCGAATATCCTCAAAAATCTCCAGGTAGGTCCAGTAATCGAAGCCTATGCCAAACCGCAGGGATGAAATGAGAATAAGCCCCAGCGAAACCACCGCCAGGTAGGCAATGCTCAGCGGTTTTTTGCCGCCCCAAAAGTGGTAAACAGGAATGCCCAGGCCCACAATGCCCAGCATAGCCCAGGTGTAAACCGACAAATAAATTCCTCCCTGCATTGGGTGGTGGCAAGCCGGCCGGAGCCGGGTTTTACCTCTATCTATACCATTTTATAGAATATGGGGGGATAAATCAAGTATTGGCGGGGGTACGGGGCAAACTTTTTTTGAAATAGCACGCGAGTATGAGAGAGTATGAAAGAGAAATTGAGAGAATATAAGAGTTGTAGCGGTGTAGATTAAAATAGTTCTAAAAACTACTTGACGAGCCCTCGTGCAGTTGCTATACTATGGAAAGCGATTGAGAGCAAACCAAAACAGGAGGGACCGTATATGTCTACCACGATGCCCAAAGCGGGTGACATTACCCGCAAGTGGTATATTCTGGACGCTGCCGGCAAGCCGCTGGGCCGCACCGCTGCCCTTGCCGCGCATATTCTGCGGGGCAAGCACAAGACCACCTTTGCCCCCCATGCCGACTGTGGCGACCATGTAATTATCATTAACTGCGCCGAAGCAGTGCTCACCGGCAAGAAGCTTACCCAAAAGTATTACCGCCGGCATTCCGGCTGGGTTGGCGGCTTGAAGGAAGTGCAGTATGCCAAGCTAATGAGCGAAACCCCCGAAAAGGCCATGACACTGGCCGTTAAGGGCATGCTGCCCGACACCACCATAGGCCGTGCCGCACTGACACGCTGCCGGGTTTTCCGCGCCGGGGAACACACCCACGCCGCGCAAATGCCCGAGGCCTGGAGCCTGTAAGAGGGAGGAAGAGAGAATATGTACGAGAGCAAGCCATATTACTACGGTACCGGTAGAAGAAAGCATTCGGTGGCCCGTGTGCGCCTGTATGCCGGCACCGGCAAGATTACCATAAACGGCCGCGACATTGACGATTATTTCGGCCTGGAAACCCTGAAGCTTATTGTGCGTCAGCCCATGGAGCTTACCTCTACCCTTGGCCGGTTTGACATTGTTTGCACCGTAGCCGGCGGCGGCGTTACCGGCCAGGCCGGCGCCATTCGCCACGGCATTTCACGCGCCCTGCTGCTGCACGGCGACGAAATGCGCCCCCTGCTGAAGAAGGCAGGCTTCCTCACCCGCGACCCCAGAATGAAGGAGCGCAAAAAGTACGGCCTCAAGGCTGCACGCCGCGCACCGCAGTTCTCTAAGAGATAGTTTTTTGCTTTTACAGCATACAAGCAAACCGCCCGCACAAAAACTGCCGGGCGGTTTATTCTGTAATTATTGAATAATGATGAATTCGGGTACATTTGTTTGTTTTTTCATCCATCAGCCAGCCTTTAGGTAAGTAAATTATCATGCCTATACATAAAAAGGAACGGCCCACCAGGCCGTTCCTTTTTTATGTGCTGCCGCTTGCTAACGGCCAACCACTACCTTCAAACCACCACCGCGGCCACCCAGCCGCCTTTATCTCTGCGCTCTTGCAGCGTAAAGCCTGCTTGCTTTAGTGCCGCCAGCACTTCTTCAGCCCGGGGCTCTATAATGCCCGAAACCACCAGTGCGCCGCCGGGTTTCAGCAAGCCTTTGCAGTGGGGGGCTAGGGCGATAATAACATCTGCCACAATGTTGGCGGCAATAATGTCGAAGCTGCCGGACTGTAACGCACCGCCCAGTGTGGGGTCAACCACCAGGTTGCCGCACAGGGGGGTAAAGCGGTCGGCCAGGCCAACGGCGTGGGCATTTTCGGCCGATGTACGCTGGGCAGTGGGGTCAATATCTACCCCTACAGCAGCTTCGGCCCCCAGCGCCAGTGCCGCCAGCGAAAGAATGCCGCTGCCGCAGCCCATATCCAGCAGGTGGCAGCCGGGGGTTACCAAGTTTTCGAGCAGTTCCATGCAAAGCTGTGTGGTGTGGTGTGTACCGGTGCCAAAGGCCATGCCGGGGTCTAGCCGCAGCACAAGTTGGTCGCCCTCTGGGGTGTAATCTTCCCAACTGGGGCAGACCACCAGCCGCCGCCCAATGGCTACCGGGTGGTAGTGCGCCTTCCAGGCGTTGGCCCAGTCCTCTTGGTTTACACCATGGGTTTCCAGCGCGAAGGCAAGGCCATCGGCCGCCAGGCGGTGCTCTAAAAAGGCCAGCGCTTCGGCGGGGTTTTGGTCTGGGCTAATGTAAAGGTGAATAATAGCCTCGCTGCGGTTTTTTTCCAGCAGGGCTTCGTCAATAAGGTCGATATGCGCTATCTCGCGCACTTGTGCTTCAAGGTCGGTATAATCTTCAATATAAATGCCCAGGGGGGCGGCAAGCTGGGCGATAGCCGCTGCCCGCTCGCACTGCTCTACCGGCAGGCGAATTTGAATGTCTGTCCACTGCATATTGTGCTGCGCTCCGTTCTTTAAAAGGCAGCAAGCAAGAGGCAACATGAAATGGGTACCAATTCACGTTGCCTCTTGCACCCGCCCGCGTGTTCTAGTTTGGTACGGTATAGTTGGGGGCTTCCTTGGTTACATAAATATCGTGGGGGTGGCTTTCTTTCAGGCCGGCACCGGTAATGCGCACAAACTGCGCCCTTTCGTGCAGGGCGGCAATGTCTTGGCAGCCCACATAGCCCATTCCGGCGCGTATACCGCCCAGCAGCTGGTACATGGTGTCGCTCACCGGGCCCTTGTAGGGCACGCGGCCCTCTACGCCTTCGGGCACCAGCTTTTTGTTGTTTTGTTGGAAGTAGCGGTCGGTGCTGCCCTTGCTCATGGCACCCAGGCTGCCCATGCCGCGATACACCTTAAAGCTGCGGCCCTGGAAAATTTCGTTTTCACCGGGGCTTTCTTCGCAGCCGGCCAGCAGGCTGCCCAGCATTACGGCCGAGGCACCGGCGGCCAGCGCTTTTACAATATCGCCGGAATATTTAATGCCGCCGTCGGCCACCACCGGCACGCCATGTTTGGCGGCTACACAGGCAGCTTCGTACACGGCGGTTATTTGTGGCACGCCTATGCCGGCCACCACGCGGGTGGTGCAAATAGAACCGGGGCCAATGCCTACCTTTATAATATCGGCTCCGGCTTCGATTAAGGCCAGTGCACCTTCGGCGGTGGCAACGTTGCCGGCCATAAGCGATACCTGCGGGAAGGCCTGCTTTACGCGGCGAATGCAATCTAACACACCGCGGCTGTGGCCGTGGGCACTATCCAGCACCAGCAAATCGGCCTGGGCGGTAACCAGGCGCTCGGCGCGTTCCAGTACATCTTCTGTAACGCCCAGTGCAGCGCCACACAGCAATCGGCCCTTGGTGTCGCGGGCAGAGTGGGGGTACTGCCGGGCCTTTTCAATATCTTTAATGGTAATAAGCCCACGCAGCATGCCGTTATCATCCACCAGCGGCAGCTTTTCAATTTTATGGCGGCGCAAGGTTTCCTGTGCTTCCTCTAAAGTGGTGCCCACCGGGGCCGTTACCAGGTTCTCTTTGGTCATCACTTGGCTGATTGGCAGGGTAAAATCGGTTAGAAACTTAAGGTCGCGGTTGGTTAGGATGCCCACCAGCCGGCCGTTTTCGCAAATAGGCACGCCCGAAATGCGATATTTGCCCATAAGCTCGTCCGCATCGCATACAAGATGTTCGGGCGAAAGATAAAAAGGGTTGGTAATTACGCCGTTTTCGCTACGTTTTACTTTATCTACCTCGTCGGCCTGTGTTTCGGCCGACATGTTTTTGTGGATAACGCCCAGGCCGCCTTCGCGTGCAATGGCAATAGCCATGCGGCTTTCGGTAACGGTATCCATAGCGGCTGTTAAAATGGGCGAATTCAGGGTAATTTGTGGGGTAAGCTGTATGGCCAGGTTGGTTTGGTGGGGTAAAATATCGCTTTGGGCAGGTACGAGCAGCACATCGTCAAAGGTGAGGGCTTCGCGCAGAAACTTACTTGCGTAGTCTTGGTTCAGCATGGCTGGCCTCCTTCGTTCATGCGCGCCAAGCGGCGCGGGTATGCGGCTTTCCCCCCACACGGTGTGCGGGGGGAATAGTGTGTTAAAAACAACGGCGTTGCAGCGGCAAGCAGGCAAAAAACCCTGCGGTACGGCTGACGAAAGGCAGCATGAAAGCCGGCTTTCAAACAAAGCGTTTTTGAATTTGCATTAGTATAGCACACAAGGTATAAAAAAGCAAACTGCAAATTGTCAGGTGAATTATGCAAGCGGGCTGGGTACCAATTGGTGCAGCTTATACCTATATAAAAACAAGGGCGTCATCACCGGGTGGGATGACGCCCTTGTTTTTTTGCAATTATGTTTATTTCCCCCAAAGTTCTTCTTGCTGGCGATAGCCGTCCAAT